>NZ_CAKLDM010000008.1 GCF_921294215.1 Vibrio marisflavi CECT 7928 | reverse complement strand
TAGCGAGTGCACTCTGTGTATTCTAGCTGCACATAGAGTTGGAGTTTTTCTTTTTTTGTTGGCATCACAACCTCATGAGAATCAACCAGATTTGCGCGATTCATTTACGAATCACTCGCGAATTACCGGTGAATCATTGATGAATTACTTGTGATTCACCGTGTATCGCAAGTGAATCACTAAATCACTAACCTATTGATATTAAAGTATGTATCGTAAATGAATCACAAATGACTCACAAGTGATTCGTAAATGACGTCACTTTAACTCATTTTCTGAAAATTTTTTAACGGATTTTTTCCTTTACAGACAACCACTTATGTGAAGATGTAATCTTCCGAGGGGTGTAGGGCATTTCGGGGGTCATAAAAGCTTAGCTGTGCGTTATTTTTGAGGGTGTGTTTTTATATTTATGGAGAAAAAAAACGGTAGCCTAGCGGCGTTTGATGCGAAGAATTGCAGTGTCGTGATTCAAAAAACCATACGACAGACGAGGATAACGCGTACAGCCTCATGTGGAAAAACTAGGACAGTAAACTGCCCATAGTTTTACACACAATCGACAAAGAAGATCGAGCAAGTAGAGAGTTTGCGCTCCGCGCTCAATAAGTTTTTTTTTGTTCTGAGAAAAGGCTTAAAGAGCTTTGTTTCGGCTACGCTGAACCCCTAGCGAGACAAAGGAACAAAACTGACGCGCTAACGCTTGTCGGGTCAGCACTGTCATCGAATGGTTCGCTTTGCTCCTTCATTCAACGCCAGCACTCGACCGTTGTTAGTAGAATTCAATCCAGAGTTTGAAATATGGGTTCAATGGAAGAACCTAATATTCGACCATTTCTCTCATGTTGCTGCCGATGCCAACGCACCTCTTTCGCCTGACACCGAATTCGTCGAAGCTCAATCGAATTGTTACGCTCCAAGAGAAGCAAAAAATGGACGAGAGAACTAGGGGAAACATTCATAGAACACCTCAGAAAAGAAGTAAGGATGCCACGCGAGGGCGGCGCTACAAGCCCTTTCGGCTGCGCCGACCCCTACCCATTTGGGCATCATTTATGGTCGCTTTCAGATTGGGATTTTTCTCTTACCCTTTCGGGCTGCCCTGCGCTGTGAGTTAGGCTTTACGCCCCCATTCCGGCCTCACAACACTAATCAGTTATTCCTTTTCCGCTTGTCCCCTCTAGCAGCTACAAGGGGCGGTGTTATCGAGCTTTCGCTTAGTTTTGATTAGTGCCTTTACCTATCAGCTATGGAATTTCCCTTGATCGCTGACTGATGTGCGTAGCTCTGTCCAAAATCTTGATCCAAACAGAGTGCAGGAGTACTTGAAGTGCTTAAACGATATGGCTATCATGAAAGGACTTACAACGGGCTTCTTAACCAGTAAGTATTCCGAGAAAACCAGCTCGCCTAAGCTGTTTTTTCACATCTGGGTTAAGATTAAATCTAAATCCCTGAAGTCTCAACGACAAACTTCTGTTGTTGAGCAAGAACAAACAAAAAAGCCTCCCATATGGGAGGCTTTTTGTATCTGAATCTCGATGCGCACTAAGTGCCGTTACGTTAAATCCGGCATAGAAAAACACTATTGACTAAACTATCATTAAGCATGAAGTTCCCTCCATTTTTCCTTCGTGCTAAAAAAACGGCTCCAATCGGGAGCCGTTCTTACGTCTAATCTGAGTTCGCACTAAGTGAAATTACGTTAAATACGGCTCCAATTATATCGGAATTTAGTGATCAGTATCTCGTACAACAGGTCAGAAATAGGTTTTTCATATTTATTATTAATGTATTCAAACAAATCATCAGAAAAGCATTCGATACAAGGACATCTAGACATTACCTTATGAGTTCGAGCCATATTAAAAACAGGTTCTAAAATCTCTTTGATTATAGCTTTCGCTTCAAGATATAAAACCTCATCGCTCTCTGGCGGCAATTTTTTATTCGAAGATTTTTATTCACAGCAGGGTTCTCGCAAAAATTGGAGTTTAGCGCGTAACAATAACATCAAAATCAGGTATTCATTATTCCTATTATGGTAAATGGCTCAGTTAGCCAGCTAAAACGCCTCTCAGAAGCCCTCAGAGCCATTTTAAGCTCATTTACAACACCTAACACCCAGTAAACGCTATAGAACCGCTCTGAAAGTTTGTAACGCTTTAGCGCGATTCACAAGGCGAATTAACATTTTTCCTGCTCACCGAAATATCACACCGTAACGCCCATAACCTAAAGTTTGCGATTAGAGATCGTGCTTAGTCGTGAAATGAACGAAGTTCTTTCATGAGTGAGCACGATCCGACAAACGAACGGAGTGAGAGCGTCAGCTTTTCATTTTCCAGGACAACCTTTGATAAGGTATGCAATATAAACCTTAAAATCAGAACAATCCTGTGAGGTCTAATGAACAGTAAAGAGAAAAACAAAAAGAAAAAAAACGTCGACTTGAGTATGAGAAAACAAGCGAAGCGAATTAAAGACGCTAAGAAGTTAAAAAAAGAACAAGAAGCTTTGGCTGAAGAATTAGCAGCGCATACAATCAACATTCCGCCATTCCGAAGGGGCAGTTAACTGGGGGAAAGGGGCGTTAGCGCCCCTTTCCAGCTCACAGAGAAACGAGCG
>NZ_CAKLDM010000007.1 GCF_921294215.1 Vibrio marisflavi CECT 7928 | reverse complement strand
TTACCATAATAGGAATAATGAACACCGATTTGAATTTTGCAGAAACCAAAAACAAACAAAACATGAATATGTCAGTAGAATAGTATTGAACATTTTACTGGTGTGCGAACCCAGATTTAGAAATAAGAACGGCTCCTCTAGGGAGCCGTTCTTGTGTTGCTTAGTTACTTAGATTTAAATACTTGGTACAACTTTGCTAGTGCAGTTATTACTGCCGCAATTGCAAACAAAAATTCTGGGCTCATCCCCTCTCCTTTAATTGAAATTGAAAGTTTTAAGTGCCCTGACTAGGGAGTTACATTACTCAACAAGATTTGCCTATCTTGAAAGCTCATACGAAGCGCCACACTTCAAGCTTGAATAATAGCTAGATATTATAAAATCCTAAATTCAGATGCAAAAACGTGCTTTATGATTTTGTGGATGGTTTTTTATGATTGATTTTGTTGATAGCAACAAAAAACCGCTCAAAAGAGCGGTTCTAATGCGATTCATTGTCAGGGCGAATCTTAAATCCAATTAAAGGAGTTCTTTATAGTGCGAAATTGGCGGTATCACACTCGACATAGATTGGCTATCTATGCCGACAAGGCGAAAAATTTTCCTATAAAGCGAAAAACTTTCCTTTGTACAGAAATTCTAGACTGAATTTGATCTCGATTTCAATATTAATCTTCACACATATAGCATTTTAAAATCTTGTACTTACAATGTACACTAATTGTAGCTACAACAGATGCTTAGCTCTTAGATGGGTGTTATTGAAAGTTGGTACTCAAAAAGTGCCAATATATTTTGCTTTTTCATATCACAGTGTTTATCTGCCCCCCTATTTACCATAAGTGCACTTAGTGCGAACTCAGATTTAGACGTAAGAACGGCTCCCGATTGGGAGCCGTTTTTTTAGCACGAAGGAAAAATGGAGGGAACTTCATGCTTAATGATAGTTTAGTCAGTAGTGTTTTTCTATGCCGGATTTAACGTAACGGCACTTAGTGCGAAGTACAGTGTTTCGGTAGAACAATGATTTTTGAAAGGTCGCGATAGCGGCCTTTTTTTGCCTGATAGCAAGAAAAGCGAAGGGAAATTGCGAAGTAAAGTATTGAGGAGTAAGATTAACTCTAGATAAAACAAAGCCCGAATCTTACTAATCAACTTGGCGGTAGATATAAGAATTCAGGGCTAAATGCTAAGGTAATTTTAACACATGGATAGACAAAGACAATCCACACATAACCGCCATAAGTGCAGTTATGTGTGAAAGCTAAACAATCAAACGCTCTTCAACTCGAACTAATCGAGACGCTTCCTCATAAGCCGTATTGTACCGATGAACTTGGTGTCACCTACATACGCCCCAAAAGCACTGCGATTAAGAAAAAATATCTGCAAGTGAACCAACCTACGTTGGTCACTTACCTTGTCTTGATATTGATCGACAAGGCGGTGTGTTGGCTTGGTACGACAACGATCTTCCAACGCCATATTGGACGTCAAAGAACCCAGAGAATGCACACGCACACATTGCGTATCGCTTGAAAGTTCCATTCTGTACGTCTGATATCGCGCATAGTGAACCGACCCGCTACGCTGCTGCGATTGAATCCGCGATGATTGAGCGTTTGAAAGCGGATCGTGGATTCGCAGGACTACTGACGAAAAATCCACTACATCCACATTGGCAAAATGAGTTTTGGACAGAGTACGAATACACACTCGATGAACTGGCGGAATACCTCGATCTGAAAGGCCATCCGTTACGTGGTAGCGAAGTATCAGGTCTTGGTCGCAATTGTGAGTTGTTTGATACGGTTCGTCAGTGGAGCTATAAGGCGATCCGAGAATTTTGGGCACCTAACTACAAGCGTCAGTGGAATTCGGCTGTCTACGACCAAGTGGAAGCCATTAATGCCCAATTTAAAGTGCCCTTGCCCGTTTCAGAAGTGAAAGCGATAGCGAAGTCGATCGCTAACTGGACGTATCGAGAGTTCACGCCTGAAAAGTTCCGTCAAAGCCAAGCTAAGAAAGGGGCGAAAGGCGGAAAAGCTTCAAAAGGCGGTGGTAGACCTATTAGTGAATCTAGTGAAAACCAACAAGAACCTTGGTCAAAGCTTGGAATTAGCCGAAGAACTTATTACAACTGGAAACAGTCAGGAAAGATTTAAAAGTTGCACTAAAACAAGCCTTATCAGATAACAGCCCTTTTTTGGGGCTTTTTTCTTTTCATATCATAAGCAAAAAATCTTATTGAGCGCGGAGCGCAAACTTTCCACTTGCTCGATCTTGTCTGTCGATTGTGTGTAAAACTATGGGCAGTTTACTGTCCTAGTTTTTCCACATGAGGCTGTACGCGTTATCCTCGTCTGTCCTATGGTTTTTTGAATCACGACACTGCAATTCTTCGCATCAAACGCCGCTAGGCTACCGTTTTTTTCTCAATAAATATAAAAAACACACCCTCAAAAATAACGCACAGCTAAGCTTTTATGGCCCCCGAAATGCCCCTACACCCCTCGCAAGATTGCATCTTGATATAAGTGGTTGTCTGCAAAGGAAAAAATCCGTTAAAAAAATTTTCAGAAAATGAGTTAAAGTGATGTCGTTTTTGTACTACATTTGTCACCAAATGTGGTGACAATCTGTGTATGCGCTATTTTTCAATAAGTTATCTTTTTTGGTGACAAATGTACGCCATTTTGTCACCACTTTGTACTCCGTCTAAGTAATTGAAATTATAGCTTTCTCTGTTTTTGTGCTCCAAATGTCACCAAGCGTGTTGACAATTGTACTCAGCACAAGTGGAGTGAACAAAACCAACTGGTGACAAATGTACTCCGTTATTTTCGTGTGATTGAGAAGTATTGAGGTTTTTTATCGCTTCCAAAAATGCAAAGCTGACGCACTCACTTCGTTTGTTTGTCGGATCGTGTTTATTCATGAAATAACTTCGTTCATTTCACGAATAAACACGATCTCAAATCGAAGACTTTCGGTTATGGGTGTTACGGTGTGATATTTGGGTGAGTTAAAAAGACGTTAATTCGAGCTGTAAATCGCGCTAAAAGCGTCACAAACTTTCAGAGTGGTTCTAAGCGTTGTTGGGTGGTTAGGTTGTTGAAAATGAGCTTGAAGGGCCTCTGAAGGCTTCTGAGAGGCGTTTTAGCTGGCTAACTGAGCCAT
>NZ_CAKLDM010000006.1 GCF_921294215.1 Vibrio marisflavi CECT 7928 | reverse complement strand
TTTTCATATCACAGTGTTTATCTGCCCCCCTATTTACCATAAGTGCACTTAGTGCGAACTCAGATTTAGACGTAAGAACGGCTCCCGATTGGGAGCCGTTTTTTTAGCACGAAGGAAAAATGGAGGGAACTTCTGACCTGTTGTACGAGATACTGGATCACTAAATTCCGATATAATTGGAGCCGTATTTAACGTAATTTCACTTAGTGCGAAGTACAGTGTTTCGGTAGAACAATGATTTTTGAAAGGTCGCGATAGCGGCCTTTTTTGCCTGATAGCAAGAAAAGCGAAGGGAAATTGCGAAGTAAAGTATTGAGGAGTAAGATTAACTCTAGATAAAACAAAGCCCCGAATCTTACTAATCAACTTGGCGGTAGATATAAGAATTCAGGGCTAAATGCTAAGGTAATTTTAACACATGGATAGACAAAGACAATCCACACATAACCGCCATAAGTGCAGTTATGTGTGAAAGCTAAACAATCAAACGCTCTTCAACTCGAACTAATCGAGACGCTTCCTCATAAGCCGTATTGTACCGATGAACTTGGTGTCACCTACATACGCCCCAAAAGCACTGCGATTAAGAAAAAAAATATCTGCAAGTGAACCAACCTACGTTGGTCACTTACCTTGTCTTTGATATTGATCGACAAGGCGGTGTGTTGGCTTGGTACGACAACGATCTTCCAACGCCATATTGGACGTCAAAGAACCCAGAGAATGCACACGCACACATTGCGTATCGCTTGAAAGTTCCATTCTGTACGTCTGATATCGCGCATAGTGAACCGACCCGCTACGCTGCTGCGATTGAATCCGCGATGATTGAGCGTTTGAAAGCGGATCGTGGATTCGCAGGACTACTGACGAAAAATCCACTACATCCACATTGGCAAAATGAGTTTTGGACAGAGTACGAATACACACTCGATGAACTGGCGGAATACCTCGATCTGAAAGGCCATCCGTTACGTGGTAGCGAAGTATCAGGTCTTGGTCGCAATTGTGAGTTGTTTGATACGGTTCGTCAGTGGAGCTATAAGGCGATCCGAGAATTTTGGGCACCTAACTACAAGCGTCAGTGGAATTCGGCTGTCTACGACCAAGTGGAAGCCATTAATGCCCAATTTAAAGTGCCCTTGCCCGTTTCAGAAGTGAAAGCGATAGCGAAGTCGATCGCTAACTGGACGTATCGAGAGTTCACGCCTGAAAAGTTCCGTCAAAGCCAAGCTAAGAAAGGGGCGAAAGGCGGAAAAGCTTCAAAAGGCGGTGGTAGACCTATTAGTGAATCTAGTGAAAACCAACAAGAACCTTGGTCAAAGCTTGGAATTAGCCGAAGAACTTATTACAACTGGAAACAGTCAGGAAAGATTTAAAAGTTGCACTAAAACAAGCCTTATCAGATAACAGCCCTTTTTTGGGGCTTTTTTCTTTTCATATCATAAGCAAAAAATCTTATTGAGCGCGGAGCGCAAACTTTCCACTTGCTCGATCTTGTCTGTCGATTGTGTGTGTAAAACTATGGGCGTTTACTGTCCTAGTTTTTCCACATGAGGCTGTACGCGTTATCCTCGTCTGTCGTATGGTTTTTTGAATCACGACACTGCAATTCTTCGCATCAAACGCCGCTTAGGCTACCGTTTTTTTTTCTCCATAAATATAAAAAACACACCCTCAAAAATAACGCACAGCTAAGCTTTTTATACCCCCGAAATGCCCCTACACCCCTCGGAAGATTACATCTTCACATAAGTGGTTGTCTGTAAAGGAAAAATCCGTTAAAAAATTTTCAGAAAATGAGTTAAAGTGACGTCATTTTTACGAATCACTTGTGAGGTCATTTGTGATTCATTACGATACATACTTTAATATCAATAGGTTAGTGATTAGTGATTCACCTTGCGATACACGGTGAATCACAAGTAATTCATCAATGATTCACCGGTAATTCGCGAGTGATTCGTAAATGAATCGCGCAAATCTTGGTTGATTCTCATGAGGGTTGTGATGCCACCAAAAAAAGAAAAACTCCAACTCTATGTGCAGCTAGAATACACAGAGTGCACTCGCTACGCTCGTTTCTCTGTGAGCTGGAAAGGGGCGCTAACGCCCCCTTTTCCCCCAGTTAACTGCCCCCTTCGGAATGGCGGAATGGTTGATTGTATGCGCTGCTAATTCTTCAGCCAAAGCTTCTTCGTTCTTCTTTTTTAACTTCTTAGCGTCTTTTATATTTCGCTTCGCTTGTCTTTTCTCATACTCAAGTCGACGTTTTTTTTCTTTTTTGTTTTTCTCTTTACTGTTCATTAGACCTCACAGGATGTCTGATTTTAAGGTTTATATTGCCATACCTTATCAAAGGTTGTCCTGGAAAATGAAAGCTGACGCTCTCACTCCGTTCGTTTGTCGGATTCGTGCTTCACTCATGAAAGAACTTCGTTCATTTCACGACTAAGCACGATCTCTAATCGGCAAACTTTAGGTTATGGGCGTTACGGTGTGATATTTCGGTGAGCAGGAAAAATGTTAATTCGCCTTGTGAATCGCGCTAAAAGCGTTACAAACTTTCAGAGCGGTTCTATAGCGTTTACTGGGTGTTAGGTGTTGTAAATGAGCTTAAAATGGCTCTGAGGGCTTCTGAGAGGCGTTTTAGCTGGCTAACTGAGCCATTTACCATAATAGGAATAATGAACACCGATTTGAATTTTGCAGAAACCAAAAACAAACAAAACATGAATATGTCAGTAGAATAGTATTGAACATTTTACTGGTGTGCGAACCCAGATTTAGAAATAAGAACGGCTCCTCTAGGGAGCCGTTCTTGTGTTGCTTAGTTACTTAGATTTAAATACTTGGTACAACTTTGCTAGTGCAGTTATTACTGCCGCAATTGCAAACAAAAATTCTGGGCTCATCCCCTCTCCTTTAATTGAAATTGAAAGTTTTAAGTGCCCTGACTAGGGAGTTACATTACTCAACAAGATTTGCCTATCTTGAAAGCTCATACGAAGCGCCACACTTCAAGCTTGAATAATAGCTAGATATTATAAAATCCTAAATTCAGATGCAAAAACGTGCTTTATGATTTTGTGGATGGTTTTTTTATGATTGATTTTGTTGATAGCAACAAAAAAACCGCTCAAAAGAGCGGTTCTAATGCGATTCATTGTCAGGGCGAATCTTAAATCCAATTAAAGGAGTTCTTTATAGTGCGAAATTGGCGGTATCACACTCGACATAGATTGGCTATCTATGCCGACAAGGCGAAAAATTTTCCTATAAAGCGAAAAAACTTTCCTTTGTACAGAAATTCTAGACTGAATTTGATCTCGATTTCAATATTAATCTTCACACATATAGCATTTTAAAATCTTGTACTTACAATGTACACTAATTGTAGCTACAACAGATGCTTAGCTCTTAGATGGGTGTTATTGAAAGTTGGTACTCAAAAAGTGCCAATATATTTTGCTTTTTCATATCACAGTGTTTATCTGCCCCCCTATTTACCATAAGTGCACTTAGTGCGAACTCAGATTTAGACGTAAGAACGGCTCCCGATTGGGAGCCGTTTTTTTTAGCACGAAGGAAAAATGGAGGGAACTTCATGCTTAATGATAGTTTAGTCAGTAGTGTTTTTCTATGCCGGATTTAACGTAACGGCACTTAGTGCGAACTCAGATTTAGACGTAAGAACGGCTCCCGATTGGGAGCCGTTTTTTTAGCACGAAGGAAAAATGGAGGGAACTTCATGCTTAATGATAGTTTAGTCAATAGTGTTTTTCTATGCCGGATTTAACGTAACGGCACTTAGTGCGCATCGAGATTCAGATACAAAAAAGCCTCCCATATGGGAGGCTTTTTTGTTTGTTCTTGCTCAACAACAGAAGTTTGTCGTTGAGACTTCAGGGATTTAGATTTAATCTTAACCCCAGATGTGAAAAAACCAGCTTAGGCGAGCTGGTTTTCTCGGAATACTTACTGGTTAAGAAGCCCGTTGTAAGTCCTTTCATGATAGCCATATCGTTTAAGCACTTCAAGTACTCCTGCACTCTGTTTGGATCAAGATGTTTTGGACAGAGCTACGCACATCAGTCAGCGATCAAGGGAAATTCCATAGCTGATAGGTAAAGGCACTAATCAAAACTAAGCGAAAGCTCGATAACACCGCCCCTTGTAGCTGCTAGAGGGGACAAGCGGAAAAGGAATAACTGATTAGTGTTGTGAGGCCGGAATGGGGGCGTAAAGCCTAACTCACAGCGCAGGGCAGCCCGAAAGGGTAAGAGAAAAATCCCAATCTGAAAGCGACCATAAATGATGCCCAAATGGGTAGGGGTCGGCGCAGCCGAAAGGGCTTGTAGCGCCGCCCTCGCGTGGCATCCTTACTTCTTTTCTGAGGTGTTCTATGAATGTTTCCCCTAGTTCTCTCGTCCATTTTTTGCTTCTCTTGGAGCGTAACAATTCGATTGAGCTTCGACGAATTCGGTGTCAGGCGAAAGAGGTGCGTTGGCATCGGCAGCAACATGAGAGAAATGGTCGAATATTAGGTTCTTCCATTGAACCCATATTTCAAACTCTGGATTGAATTCTACTAACAACGGTCGAGTGCTGGCGTTGAATGAAGGAGCAAAGCGAACCATTCGATGACAGTGCTGACCCGACAAGCGTTAGCGCGTCAGTTTTGTTCCTTTGTCTCGCTAGGGGTTCAGCGTAGCCGAAACAAAGCTCTTTAAGCCTTTTCTCAGAACAAAAAAAAACTTATTGAGCGCGGAGCGCAAACTCTCTACTTGCTCGATCTTCTTTGTCGATTGTGTGTAAAACTATGGGCAGTTTACTGTCCTAGTTTTTCCACATGAGGCTGTACGCGTTATCCTCGTCTGTCGTATGGTTTTTTGAATCACGACACTGCAATTCTTCGCATCAAACGCCGCTAGGCTACCGTTTTTTTTCTCCATAAATATAAAAACACACCCTCAAAAATAACGCACAGCTAAGCTTTTATGACCCCCGAAATGCCCCTACACCCCTCGGAAGATTACATCTTCACATAAGTGGTTGTCTGTAAAGGAAAAAATCCGTTAAAAAATTTTCAGAAAATGAGTTAAAGTGACGTCATTTTACGAATCACTTGTGAGTCATTTGTGATTCATTTACGATACATACTTTAATATCAATAGGTTAGTGATTTAGTGATTCACTTGCGATACACGGTGAATCACAAGTAATTCATCAATGATTCACCGGTAATTCGCGAGTGATTCGTAAATGAATCGCGCAAATCTGGTTGATTCTCATGAGGTTGTGATGCCAACAAAAAAAGAAAAACTCCAACTCTATGTGCAGCTAGAATACACAGAGTGCACTCGCTACGCTCGTTTCTCTGTGAGCTGGAAAGGGGCGCTAACGCCCCTTTCCCCCAGTTAACTGCCCCTTCGGAATGGCGGAATGTTGATTGTATGCGCTGCTAATTCTTCAGCCAAAGCTTCTTGTTCTTTTTTTAACTTCTTAGCGTCTTTAATTCGCTTCGCTTGTCTTTTCTCATACTCAAGTCGACGTTTTTTTTCTTTTTTGTTTTTCTCTTTACTGTTCATTAGACCTCACAGGATTGTTCTGATTTTAAGGTTTATATTGCATACCTTATCAAAGGTTGTCCTGGAAAATGAAAAGCTGACGCTCTCACTCCGTTCGTTTGTCGGATCGTGCTCACTCATGAAAGAACTTCGTTCATTTCACGACTAAGCACGATCTCTAATCGCAAACTTTAGGTTATGGGCGTTACGGTGTGATATTTCGGTGAGCAGGAAAAATGTTAATTCGCCTTGTGAATCGCGCTAAAAGCGTTACAAACTTTCAGAGCGGTTCTATAGCGTTTACTGGGTGTTAGGTGTTGTAAATGAGCTTAAAATGGCTCTGAGGGCTTCTGAGAGGCGTTTTAGCTGGCTAACTGAGCCATTTACCATAATAGGAATAATGAATACCTGATTTTGATGTTATTGTTACGCGCTAAACTCCAATTTTTGTCGAGAACCCTGCTGTGAATAAAAAATCTTCGAATAAAAAATTGCCGCCAGAGAGCGATGAGGTTTTATATCTTGAAGCGAAAGCTATAATCAAAGAGATTTTAGAACCTGTTTTTAATATGGCTCGAACTCATAAGGTAATGTCTAGATGTCCTTGTATCGAATGCTTTTCTGATGATTTGTTTGAATACATTAATAATAAATATGAAAAACCTATTTCTGACCTGTTGTACGAGATACTGATCACTAAATTCCGATATAATTGGAGCCGTATTTAACGTAATTTCACTTAGTGCGAACTCAGATTTAGACGTAAGAACGGCTCCCGATTGGGAGCCGTTTTTTTAGCACGAAGGAAAAATGGAGGGAACTTCATGCTTAATGATAGTTTAGTCAATAGTGTTTTTCTATGCCGGATTTAACGTAACGGCACTTAGTGCGCATCGAGATTCAGATACAAAAAAGCCTCCCATATGGGAGGCTTTTTTTTTGTTCTTGCTCAACAACAGAAGTTTGTCGTTGAGACTTCAGGGATTTAGATTTAATCTAACCCCAGATGTGAAAAAACCAGCTTAGGCGAGCTGGTTTTCTCGGAATACTTACTGGTTAAGAAGCCCGTTGTAAGTCCTTTCATGATAGCCATATCGTTTAAGCACTTCAAGTACTCCTGCACTCTGTTTGGATCAAGATGTTTTGGACAGAGCTACGCACATCAGTCAGCGATCAAGGGAAATTCCATAGCTGATAGGTAAAGGCACTAATCAAAACTAAGCGAAAGCTCGATAACA
>NZ_CAKLDM010000005.1 GCF_921294215.1 Vibrio marisflavi CECT 7928 | reverse complement strand
GTAAATGTCTCCGATGATCAAGTCGATGGGATTGACCGTCTGATTTACAATCATTGCTTAAACAAAAAAACGCTTAGAGAGCATACAAGGTTTGCCCCAGTGACATTTCAAAAACGCGTTCAAGCAGCGTTGGACAATAATGTCATTACTGAGCCTATTTACCAAAACAAGCAACACCTTTTCACCAGGCACGATATTCTATCGCTGTTAGATTATTGGGAGTTTCCAACTTACAGCGAAAAGTATGTACCTAGGGTTATCGCCATAGAAAACCAAAAGGGTGGTACGGGCAAATCGACAACGACCGCTTTGCTATCGACTGCAGCAGCTTTGGATTTAGATACAAATGCTCGAGTACTGTTGATTGACCTAGACCCACAGGGCACGTTAGGCCAAGGAATGATCACTCGTACTTTAGATGACGAGTCGGTTTATCTTACTGCAATTGATTTAGTGCTTGGCAACACAGAACAAGAAGGTGATTACCACGATCTCATTGAGTCGGGGTATACCGAATCTGAAATTATTAAAAACTCTCCATTTAACACACACTTACCAAACCTTGATGTGTTGCCCGCTTTTGCCACCGACGAAAGGTTCCATGACGTGTTTTGGCAGTCTGATGAAGAAATAAAAGATAAGTTAATTGAAAGGCTGTCTAAAGATATCATTCCAGTACTGCAAGAATCTTATGATCTAATTTTCATTGATACCCCCCCACAAGAATCTCCTTTGATATGGGCGGCGAATGAAGCTCTGGACTGCCTTCTGATTCCGATCTCTCCAAGAGAATACGATTACTCTTCCACAACTAACTACTTATTGACGACAGCGTCTCGATTTGAAGGGTTGCCATCAAAAGGGGATAACTTAGTTTGGAGCCGGGTACTGGTCGTAAACCATGATGAAAAGGTTAAGGCAGAACGAGATACGATGGATAAACTATCTAGGACGGCACAAGACAAGCTTCTGTCTTCCTATATTGTTCATTCAGAGCTCATGGTAGCGGCAGCAGAGCTCAACCGTACGCCTCTTGATGTTATGAAATCAGAAAAGCTTTGCTCTTCTAAAAAGTACGATGATGCAATCTCTTCAATCAACTCGGTATATAAACAAATCATTAGAGAGATCAAATCCGTATCTGTTAAGGAAGAGAATTAAAAATGAATAGTAAATACAGCAGAAGCACTGGCAAAGAAGCGTTTTTAGGAAAATCGGCAAAAGGGCACTTGCAGCAAGGCAATAAGCTTCAAGTTCAATCTAAGCGAGAGCTGAAAGAATACAAATTAGAGAGTGGGGTATACAAAGCACAGCGCCATGTTTTATCTCATGATGAAATAGAAACTAAAACGCGCTCTCATTTTTTGAATCCTCGTAACCAAGACGCTCTCAATTATGACGCTGCCAGTGCCATTATCGAATCTATTCGAGAGAAAGGCATCGATACGGATTGCCTTGGGATCTGGTCTAGCGACAATACGACAATTTTGGTGATTGAAGGCAGTTTGAGGCGTTATTGCGCGATTGAAACCAAACAGTCTTACCCTATCTGGGTTTTACCTTCAGACAGTGCGTCTAACAATGATATCCGCGCTCTTATTCGAGATGCTCACTCATTGAAGCCTCATTCCCTTAGAGAGCGTGGCAAAGCCATGATGGATGAAGCCGGAGAACACGGTATCGAGCCGTCGACACTGACCGTCAATGAGTTAGCCGCTTTGCTGAATGTTGGCAGAGAAACGGTTAGAAAATCGATACAGGCACTTAAGATAGACGAAGAGCTCCTGCAAATATTTCCTGACTATGAAGGCATTCCAAACAGTTTCTACGCAAAGCTTGCAAGAGTAGAGAAAACACTGAAGAAGTTTGGTACGAGTATTCAGTCTTTTAAAGATGCCATCCTGATGGACAAGGATATCTCTTCGTCCAGCCAATTGGATAAGGCTGAGCGTCAAGACATCGTATTGAGTGTCATAGAGAGACAGGAATTAGCACTAAAAGGGTCGGGCTCTGCAAAGTCTGAAACGCTTGTGGATTTAGTGAAATTTGCGTCTAAAGATAAGCATGCGAGAAAACGCGTCAGTGCCAATGGCAAGACCGTTAAGTTCGAACTTTCTCGAATGGACAAAGCTTTGGTTGAGGAAGTAGAAGCATTGATAAAGAGTTATTGTTCGTAGCGTGGTCAAGATCGAGGCTATCCTACTACTCGCACTCATGGGGTAGCCTGTAACCCTTTGTAATTCATAGTTAATATATTTCGTTCAGTTGAAAACAACCGGGGTTGTTCGCACTGAAAATTCCCTTTATTTTTACGAGATGACCGTTATGGCGGCTTCATTTCTTTTGTCTCGTTCTTAGAGTATTTTCGAATGAATAGTGTTGATATATACCGCGCTCATAAAGCTTTCTGTCATCTAGTCCTTTATACGGCAGCCGGTATCAGTATGTACCTAACGGTCACCTTTATGTATTCATTGGGTAAAGGTACTGGTTTAGCCATCACGTTTTCCATATTGGGGTTGCTGTTCGATGCGGTAAAAAATTACTCTCCGATGCTTATTTTGAGCCTGCTGGATAAGAACAAAGCTACGGCTATATTGCTCAGTATCATTAGCCTTTCGCTAGTTTTTCTAAGCACAACCGCTTCAATCTTTTCGCTTCAGAATGGGGTAGACTCCGTTCTATCTCAGAGCCGAACTGCTCAAGTGGCGAAGCAAAAAATCTCTTCACTTCAAAGTGAAATCGAAAACTTAGAAACCTTAAGAACTCGACAGCTGAACGTTGATCATATTACGCAAGCCAGCACGACGTCTCAGTTGATTGCGAAAAAGAGAGCGGCCTTGAGTAAGGCAATGGACACGTCCGTGAATATTAAAAGTGACAGCCTATTGGCTTCGTACTCTACATTAATTGTGCTGACCATTTCTATCGCGCTAGAAGTATTGTCTCTTGCCATGACACTCTGTTTGCATCACCTCAGCGCGAAGAAATATAGCAAGCAGGGTGTGGCCTTAGAACAAACGCCAAAAGTCAGTCAAAATGTGGAAGTAGGGGAGTCTTCAATCCTTGTTGAAGAGGCAAAAAGTGAGGCTCCATTGGGCGATGGCATGAACCGAGCATATTCAGTGTTGGTCAACCCTAGAGTAGTAGAAGATATGCAGCTTGCACTTATTCAGGGGCGGTGTTTACCTACTCATCGCTCTATCTATAATTGTTTTCGTAATACGATCAGGCAAAAAGAAGTCAAAACTTATTTAATGGAGTTGGCTGCCAGAAATATTATCAGGTCAACTGGAAAGGGAGGGTATGTCTTATCGAGTTGACGAGTGTCGGAGGTGAATACTTCTCGGTACGTTCAAGCTATATTGCTTATTGCTAAGGTAATAAACTAAATCGGTAATAGAGAGGGCATCTTGGGTCTCCGTGGTTGGTGACTATGAGCCCTAGTGGTATTGTATGTGCGATTAACGCACACTACAGGGAAAGCGATCAAATCTTATCGAGGGAAGTATGACAGATCAAACAGGTAGAGAGGCATTTTCCGCTTATTGTCGAGAGCAATTGGGACTAGATGTTAAGGAGGTCGCGAATATTGCAGAAGTGCCAAGACGGACATTTTATGATTGGTGGGAGAGTAGAAATAAAGCTGTGAGGCTAATTGTTGCTGGTATAAAACACGCGCAGCAGACAGAAAACGTAAGTTAACCGCTCATTGGAGCTGGAGATACGAATACCACCCACCGTCGGGTTTCTTTTAGAGAAATGTATTTATGGTAAAACTGAATAAGTCATCTATTCCACAATGGGCCAAGGATATACTATGTGCGAAAGGCCTTGGGTTCGATTCTAAAGAGGTACAAGAAACGGTATGGCACTATTTTGTCGATCAGTTTTCTTGTATGGATATTAGTATCTCAGAGCTAGGCTTGTACTTTGGCCACCTTATTGATGAAGAATTAAAAAAAGGCAATATAAAAAAAGCCCGCGAAATGTTTAATAGTCAGTCTATTTCGTCACATCGAAAGAAAAATCAAACAGTTAAGCTTTCCGCTTTAACGGAATTTACTGAAAAATACACGAATTACCTTGAAGAAGATGTTCAGGAGGGTACTCAAGAAGAGCATCCTATAGCTTTGGATCTTAACCAAATCGAGTACCAACTGCTATACGAAGCTTATACGGCGCTAGAGAGTGACGATGAATCACAAAAGTTGAAAATTATTGAAAAGCTGAGAAAGTTTTTTGAGCAGGTGGGTAGACCTCAGCAGTGAACAGTGTGCTTACCAAAGCAGCTTAAACATATTGGGTATGTATAAGCTGCGTTGTTAGTATAAAAGCGCGAGTGATTCCAATTAAAAATGATTAATATGGACGCTTTACCAGTGTGTTGCGCTACCGATGTTAACAATCCTTGCCACTGGATAAGCGGTACAATATCCAGAATACTCCACCGTGACGGTAGCTTTAGTGACAAAGCCTAGCTGCAGCCATACGAGCATGGAGGCTATCGCTTAAAAAGAAATCTAACGACCTATTCCAGAAGCGAACTAGATATGGAAGGGGGATAGCAGCGCTTATTGCATTATGAATAAGCGCCCGGTGCTCAGCTGAGAACCTGATATTTACAGTGAAAAACATTGATTATCCAGTTGCGCTTCGAATGAGTTCCCAAACTGATGCTATTACTTTTTTAATGACCGGTAAGGTTTGAGCGATAATGTCTGCAAAGAGTACATTCAAATCCGTTCCTGTGGCTAATCCGTAGATAACGGCACATCCAGCTGCAAAGATGACTATCTTGAGCAAATCAAACATCATATCCTCCATAACAATAGGTGTCCCAATTCATTGAATCATGACGTTAGAGGTTTCCTAAATTTTGGTTTTAAATAAAGGGGCGAACGATATTGATTGCTTTTTATGGCTTGCCTTCTAATTGAATAGAGTAAAGCTTTCAGATGGTTTGGCATAACAGAAGCGAGGCCACGGGATTTTAGGGCCCTAATGTGTATCTTCTATTTATCGAAGATAGGGTATTTCTCTTACTAAAATTCCAGCCACCTAGTCGTTAGTACTTGCGTGTAATTTTCTATGTGAACGAACCAACAAAACGGTCCAGAAATGCACTATAAAATCATATGCAATCATAGACATTATAATGAAAACATTATAATCTTCTCGATCAGTGGTGTTTGGAGAGTTCCTAGCCATAGGTAGTAACGCATATCGACAAAAATATTAAAAAATATGTGATAAATATGTTCTGGATTGTAATTGAAGAGGCGACAGAGCAAAAACTAGTTGGCTATCTTGTATGACTTTGTGTGTGAACAAAGTTTGAAGCTAAGAACTCTCCAAACTGCCCAATCTTCTTCCCAAAAAGCGAACTACTCAGATACGTTGGAACAAAAAGCGTTTCTCGGGCTATAGATAGCAAGCAATTTACTCATTGCTCGATGAGGGTGTATTCTCATCATTGACCTCTTGCTCGCTAAGCAACAAGCGTAGATCCAGAGCAAACTATAGAAAGTGACGGCTGATATGGCTCCAGTTTTGTATCCTAAAGCCGATTTAGTGCTAGTTACCTAAATCGACTTTCTTTCATTCAGACGAGCGCTGCCACTTCTATTGTATGTTTTGGTCTGTCCCAAACTTAACCTTTCCTCGACAGCAAGCACAGGTGGTTTGTTTTTCAGCCGCGAGAAAGATGATTTGCGCTAAAGAAGACACTTTGTTCTCGTATTCAGGAACTTCTAGGGGGTTATGAATATTTAGAAGTACAAACCCTTTGCAATGAGGGCAACGGACAAACTTCCAAAGGTAAGAAATGTGTGCAAGAAATGTCGTGAGTGTTATAAGGCTAATAGTGAAGCCAATGCAATCGTTGATAGCAAAACCAATGATGATAAACACGCCTCCAACATTAAGTAAAATCGCGTCGGCAAAGACCGTTACTTTCGCCGGTTTATCATAAATGTATTTCACACCTAAATTTGAGTTATCACTTGGTATTGATAACTCTTCATATATAAACGCCCTTTTCACCATAAAGTGCTTAACAAGGTAAGCTACGGGGAAGATACCTACCATTAGATACCCCCCAATAAACGCCAAATAGTCTTCCCAAGTGATAGTGACCGAAGGTAAGCTTACCCAGCTTAACCCGACCAAGAAGCTAGGTAATAAAGTAATAGCAATTATTACTATTAATACGTCACGTAACCTAGATACTTTTGACTTAAATGCATACCATCCGCCAAAGGTAAAACCTAGAATTAGGGGAATAACGAAGATTGCTAAATCTTTCATGTCATTGTCCTATAAAAACTTAAAATGAACACTGATCCCGCCAATTACCTTGCTCTCCACGAGACCAGCTTTGCCCACCACGATCTTTTTTGGCTTGCTCTCTTACGCTCTGTATTACATCGGTTTGGTAATCACTGGTGTTAACTTGATTAGAGGCAGCATTTTTGCTGAGCTGATTTTTCATACCCTCTTTTGAGACTCTCATGGTACCGTCAGCTGCCGCACCTACGACCACATTCAACGTTCCCGTAGCGATATTCCCTTTCTTTAAGTTTCCAAGGCCATTGTGTATTAAGCTGCCGCTGGCCCCTCCGACACCGGGTATAGAATTGATTACACCATTTTTATAATAGCTTTCCGGATCGCTAAGATTTCCTGTAAGCATGTCTGAGGTCATATTCACCGCAACATCCGCGTTAACTTCCACAGCTGCAATTTCTACTTTTGCTATACCTGCTTTTATCAAACTACCACTCGTTGTTGCAGCAGTTCGAGCAATTGCCGCATAACTATTGGTGACCAGAGACACGCCCAAACCAATTGCTCCTTGTTTTGCTGCTTCTTTGATAGCTCCCATAGCAGTGCCAGTTCTTTGATAACCCTGATAAGCCCCGATAGCAGCAGAACCGACGGTACCTATAGCCACATCGATAAAGAAAGGAGTATTCCCATTTGGATCAACCAGCGTCACCGGATTGTTCCATGAGTACGCGTATCGGTTAAACGTCATTGGCGCATCCGCCGAGAAATCGACAAGATCAACACCCATAAAGCGTCCTAAGAGTGGATCGTAGTATCGAGCCTCCAAATAAGACAAACCGCTATTGCTATTGAAAGGTTTATTGATAAAGCCGATATGCTCACCTACTAAGCCTGTTAGCGTATTGGTATAGATTCCTGGGTTTAGCTCCGCCCCATATGGTAGGTAGTTTTGACCGTTTCCTGATGTATCAATAATGGAACCATCTATTTTGCTTTTCAGGATAACCGAGCCAAGCAAGTCACTATGGAAAAATGTGGATGTAGCAGGTGTAGCTTGAGAGCCTTGTTCATGTGTGCTTTCAGCTACCTTGCGACCATTTAAATAGAGGTAGTTGGTGATCTTCCCATAACCAAGTTTGTATAAAAGTTTGTTTTGACCATTATATATTTCATAGTACGTCTCACTCTCATCTACAACAGCAACACGATTTCCTAAAGCGTCATAGTAATAATAAAGGTGGTAGCTTTTTCCTGTATATGGGTTGATGCCTGTGGCTTCAACAAGCTGTTTGGCATCGTTGTATATCATTCCTGTACCACTTCCATCTCTGCTGGAAATGTTGCCATAGCTATCGTACGTAAAGGCTTGCGGTGTATCCCGGGATTCATCTTCTAAAAGGTTGGCTAATGAGCCGTAAACTGAGCCTTCAATATTGGACATTCTATTTTTAGAATCATAGAGGTACGTAAATGTAGATTGACCGTATGACTTATACGTTATGTTTCCAACCAAGTCATAACGAACTGACAACGACTGACCACTTACCGAACCGCCAATTAGCCAATTATTATTGTCATATTGATAGTTTTTATTGTGGTTTGGTCGAGAGTCAATCACAGCGGTGACATTGGTATTTCCATCATAGGAGTAGCTCAAAGTCACATTGCTGGCTTGGTCATTTAAATTCACTAAGCTGCTATATTGAATGCTTTCCAGCATACTGCGGTCATTGTAGCTATATGTCGTTTTCACCCCACTAGCAACGGTATAATCCTTCTCTCTATTGTCAGGTTTGTAATTGACCTGCGTGACCCAATCTCCAGCTTTTGTTGGTCGACCCAATGAATCTGGCGCATAGTCGACGGTTGTTCCATCAGCATGATGGATAGTGTTTAAGTATCCGTGAGAATTGTACTCTAGTTCATCTTAAGTTTGCTCTTGCTTGACGCCCAACTTGAACACTTTGCTAAGCGTAGAGATAAAGACTTTGGCCGTGTTCATCGGAGCTAAACGGTGTTGGGAGTGCAGAGCAAACGGGTTGATAGGAAGGTTGTTTGGCTCTAACACCGTCGCGCCAGTGGCCGAGATGAATTTGTCATCCACGTAGTCAGATTTGTAATCAAATATCAGAACCCCCAGAGACTCGTTGCCGGTGTTCAGCTGCTCTTGTTGTTTCAACTGGGTGAGAATGGATTTGACGGTTTGAGTTTAACCCGTCCCCATTGTCCCAACGATAGCAAGATTTGGGTTTAAGTATTCATTGGTGTCAGTGGGTGTCCATGTCTGAGTTGAATCATCAGATTTACTTTGTCCCACATTGATTGAAATCGCGCCTGACGTCCTTGTAACAGATTTTTTAAGGCAAGGTGTGGATTTCGGCCTTTTTCGCTTTTTCCTCTTCAGGTGCTTTCTGAATGCCTAGATTCTCTTGTTTAGCGCTGACTTTTGATGTTGCTGATTTCTGAGGGGTTTGTTCTTGCGGTGATAAAGCAGAGCTGGCCAAAGAAGAGGGTTTTGGTTGGTGGCTTGATTTTACCTCTTTGTTCAAATTGGACGGTGCGTTTTTGATTTGAGGTTTTGAGCTTGTTTTCGCCCCTGGCGATTTCATGGATTTAGGGAGTAGGTTGTCCAACAAACACGGAGCAGGTTTGTGCTTGTTCAATGTGAACGCCAGATTTTCCTCTAAAGCCAAGAACAATTCATCCGGTAAGATAAGCGTTTTCTTCGCACGAGTGACAGCCACATACAGTAGGTTTAAATCTGTCTCATCCATGGGTCTTCCGTAATGAAAACTCGAAGTGGCAGTTTTGAAGTCGTCGGCCAGCATGACTGTGTCGAACTCCAAGCCTTTTGAAAGGTGAGCTGCCGATAAGTGGACTTTGGCTTTCGTTGGGATGATATTGAGTGTCCATTGGAGGGCTTCGGTGAATAAAGCTATTTTGTCTTTTTTGTTTTCTATCCAATCACCCAGAGTTTGAGTTTGCTTAACGTGTTGCCAGCTTTGTTCGAGGTAAACACCGCAGGGATTTTCGTCTGGTAGCAAGAGATAAGTACGTCGAGCAAATTAATATTGGTATGCGCTAAATATAAGAATGGATCACTGCCATTATATTCAGAGCCTTTAATTACTTGAGTATCAAAACCGCGTCCATGAATGAGTACCTTATCATCGCAGTGATTAAGTATTTTCGTTGCTAAGCTCGCAATATTAGGGCCGAAACGAAAGGAGTGCGATAAAGGGTATGCGGGGTGAGGGATAATATCCATAGCGTTGAGCCCACCGCGAAATTGATAAATAGATTGGTATTTATCACCGACGAATATTTGCTGACAAGACTGTTTTAATATCACATTCAAAAGTACAGGGTTCGCATCTTGCGCTTCATCAAACATGATGTAGTCATAATTTATGACGGGATTGTTCAGTTGCCAATATTTCACATACGCATCATGAGAGCTTGGGCATGGACTATTGGCATTTAACATAGCCTGTGAAAATAGCTGGCAGTGATGAACCAGATAGCGGATTAACTTCTCTTTTTGCTTGGGCTTTATTTTATTATGCTTAATGAGCTGGCCAATTATCCTTTCAGCTTTATGGACAAGGTGGATATCGGTAAGTTGGATGGACGCGGTAGAAATGAATTGATTGGCTGAGGACAGTATGACACGCCAATTTTTTGGAATGTCGAGTAATTTAAACTCTGCATGGTTGGAGTCGAACTGACCGTATTTATTGACTGAATCACCAGAGTGTTTTGAATTCACTTTTTTCAGAAAATTGGATTTCACTTCCTTATCAAAGATGCTTAATGAAAAAGCATGGGAAGTGGCAATATGAACGCTATGACCTATGAAAAGTTTTCTGGCTTCGCGCTCCAGTGACTTGTTATAACAAATATAGAGACCAAGCTTACCTTCTTGATATTTCTCAATCGCTCTCAGTAATGTGCTTTTCCCAGGCCCAGCATAAGCGTACCCTCTTTATACTGTGTCCAGATTGAACAGCGTCGATAATATCATTCATCTCTTCAGTGAGTTCGTGTTCTCCGATACTTCTAGCTATGACGTCCATATTTTATTTCTTAACAAAGTTGTTCTTTGAATTTTTTGATTGAGTAAGGGGGTAACTCTACTCTTTCTTTAATCGGAATGGTTATTAATTTATTGTTATCTACATTAGATACTGCAATCGCCAAATGGTGCATTTTCATTAAGTGTTTTACTTTAACACGAATGTTAGATAATACATCTTCCATTTGGAGAATACTTTGTAATTCCCAATCTTCAGCATAACGAAACTGTGTGGCCTTATATTTTCCAGAAGCAGGAATGGCAATGGCTTTTCTGATTCGGTTTGTTTTATTACCACTTTTGAAAAACTGAACTCGAAACCAACGCAAAGAAAAAGAACACTCAGATAACTCAATTCGAAATTCATAGTTGGTCGATTCGCTTTTTTTGTTCTCTCTATAGGTTCGGTTGATTTCACGCTCTGCTACCTGCTTCATCCACACTCTTTGGATGTGTACGGCTTCCCCGTATAGCTGGTCGATTTTTTGGTAAATTTCGTCTCTGATTTCATCCATAATTTCTACCACTAAAAACACATTGATTTAAGGTGTAGCTATTTTCAATAGCATATACCTTAACAAATGTAGTAACGAATTATCATGATAATTTGTACTACTAGTTCAAGTACGAATTATTGTAATGTTTTGTACAGGGATTTTTTAAATGATTTATCGTACTATGGGACAAAACCCTCACATTTGATGTAAGCAACCTCAGATTCTCAGGCAAATTTCAGTCTTGGTAGACTTGATGATAGGTTTCTCTATTTAACATAATAATTATTTTTCAAATTTTGAAATATATCCTTACTGTTCTCTTTGAACATGCGTAGTTGAGCTATTCCACACAATGTGTACAGTCGGATTTGGAAATTAAGTGGCCATGGTAGAATTGTGAATAATACCTAGCTTAAGGATAAGATAATAATGAAACTGATACTCTATATTATATTTCTCTGTTCATTTTCGACACACGCAAGTGTTACTGTCGATAAAGACACAAAGAATGATATTATTCTCAATGTATCTGAAGTGTATGTTTTAGGGGATAATGACACACTCACGGATGCCAAGGCTATTAATATTGAACAAGCCAAGAAGTCGGCCTCAGACTATGCGGGCACATATGTTGAAAGTGAATTGAAGTTATTGGATGGAAAAATAACAAAGCAACAAGTCCGTGTTCTTAGTGCTGGGTTTATGGAGGTCGTAACTCGCTCTGATAAGCGTGAAGTTAATCAGTCTGGAAGTATTCAATTAACGACAGAAGCTAAAATAAAACTCTCTAAACAGTCAATTAAAGATGGGATTGAAAAGTTAAAATCTGACCCAGAGAGGCAAGAGAAAGTAAAGTCTCTTTCAGAAGATAATAAACGACTTAGAAATAAACTAATTGAGTTAACAAGAAATATTAACACAGGTGTATCTAGGCAGGACTTGATGGCGGACCGTGAGGCGATATTAAAAGAATTAAACCATAATCGCTCTTCGGCAAAACAGGTATTTGAAGAAGGAACTTTGTTTCAATTGGCTCAGTTAGATGATAGGGATTACTCTTTAGCGAAGGATGATATAAATAAAAACTTATTTGGCTATTTTCAAAATGAGGCCAAAGTGCTAATTGGCAAACCTAAGTTTACGAAAAACACTGATGGTACGTATGATATTACGGTCTATGTTAATTGGAAGTTAGATGGCAATCAAGTTAAAGAAGTTTTAAATAAATACTTTGACTTAAGTATTCAATATGATGTTGTCTATTCAGTTTCAATAAATCAAAGCCTTAATCGTTCACCAAAGAAAAAACATCAGTATAGTGGAAAGTTGCTAGATTATATGAAGAATAAAAGTGTTTTACTTGTTGTTTCTGCTGGTAATAAGAAGTCTACTTTACCTTTGAGCGGTTTGAATGGCTTCTTTGGTAGAGAGTATTATGTTTTTCAGTACGAAAGCGACGATAAAAATTATAGAACGGCGACAAAGAGTGGAGTGAACCCTATTATTATACGAGGGGTTTCGCCATCTTCATTGAAGAAAATGACTAAAATCGAAGCTAAGATTGTTATATCAAACGGTTAATTTGTGTGATTCATAAAGATGGCTTCAATTCTCTTAGCTTGAGTTAGAGCTTGTAATTCTGCTCTTGGAACCTCTCTTTCCAGATCTGGTAGTCTTGTAATATTTCTTCCGACAGAGGTGTTTGGTCAGATAGTTCTATAACTCTTTATGTTGGTGTAAGCCCTTTTAAAGCGCTGTGAGGGCGTTCCCAGTTGTAGTAGGTTTGCCATTCAACCAGAATGTCTAGCTCTTCAGGCCAATATTTAAATCAATTGTTGGGTAGAACTCACTTTTATCTGTCTTCTGGGAGTGTTCAACTTTTCCATTTTAATGAGGGGATGCAGGCTTGTGGGGACGGAACTTGATTCCAAAAATCATAAGTTGCTTTTGGACTTTTTCAGCAAAGAACTCTCGCCCTCTGTCAGTTTGAATACGTTGAATAGAAATGGCATCTCATCCACTACACATTCGATAAACTCGACTGTATTTGCCGCTGTACGCCGAGAATAGCACCTTAAAAGGCGATAGTAAGAGCAGTCGTCAATGGCCGTGTACTGATAAGCCCCAGGTGCTATTTTACAAGTATCCACCTGAACGCTATCGCCAGGAATCGGGCGCTCGTACCCTTGGAGGTCCTTTTTGCGTCGGTAAGTTACTATCGGTTTCGCAGAAGCTTCGGATAGTACCTTGTGAATAGTTGCTGTGCTTAGGTGTATTTGGTGAAGCCGAATTAGTCCTGTTTGCAAGCGTCGCGCCCCTAAATTATGTTTCACACGCATTTGAAGGATTAGTGCTCTCAACTCATCCGTAACTTTGGTGTCAGGAGAAGAATAAGGCCACCTGCTCTGGCTTTCCAGACCAGAAATTCCAACTTGTTTGTATCGATTTGACCACTTCCGTAATGTTGGTCTCGAAATCCCACAACGTCAACATACGAAGCCTGCATCACCAGATTCTTCATACATCTTTACCCACTGTAGCCTCTGTTGAATTTCTCTGTCCATAGACACCCCTGTATAGTTGAAAGGATGTCTATGAATCACACAGGGTCTATATGACCGAGTTCTTCAGACATTTTCCATATTGCTACGCTCAATTGTGCAAGAGTTCAAAACTATATTGCAGTTACAACCCCTATACGTATTATTATAATTATGTTAAATACTTCCAGTGTCTACATTACTTTATAGCGTTATGCAGTTACAATTTAACAGTAACAAGATTTACCATAAAATACCTAATAATCATCTAATTATCTTCGATTAATCAAATGCTTATTTAGATCGGTTCATACGAAGGTAATCACTTCTTTCTTACAAACTTTAACCTTTGTAAGTGCTAATCACTTTGTTGGCATATACAGTAGTCCTATCACTCTTAGAATCATTTACGATGAAAGCCTCATCCATATTGTATTGCTGATCACCAACATCAATCACTACGTTGCCTTTATAAAACGTCTGTCCGCCAATTGTCTCTATAGAATCTGCCGTCACATGAAGCGGCCCTTCTTTCACTACAATATTCACATTTCCTGTATACACAGCTTGCGCCCCGTCGTTACTAATATTGTCAGAGTTTATTTGCATTGTAGGCTTTGCCATTGCCACATGAGCAATAAGGCTTAACACGGCAACTATTGGATATAGCAGTACATTTAGCTTTTTCATCACTTACTCTCCCTGATATGACTAATTGGTTCTCAACAAATTCACGATGAGACAATAGATATACCCTGAACGCAAAAATAATACGTGACAAAAATCATATTACTCATGCCCAAATAAAAAATAGCATAGCCATTGCAATTCAGGCGAAAAATAAGATACGCGTTGTACCGTTTATGATCGACAATCAAGTTGAGTTTACCTAAACAAGACTGCTATCTTCTAAATCACTTTTTACTACCAGTTCACACGCACCATAACTAAACAATTTGGTAACACTTAATTTTCTCGCTTAGCAGTTGAAGGTGTTGAATACTTAGCGCTTTTGGAACAGCTGTATGTTTAACCATTGAATGGATAAATAGCATTCGCCTAGCTTTTCCTACCTGTTCAGCAAGAAAGTGTAAAGGAACGGAGACAACGTCATTCAATACCTTACTGGCGGTAGCAGTGGTGAATGGGGCCATATTGGTATCACCAAATTTTATCAAAAAAGAGGAAATATCTGCGCAAACCTAGTGGCGTGTGAACTAAAAACTAGAGGTTAGTTTTATCGCTTTATTTTAGTGCTTTTTTCAAGCTGTTTGTTGCACCATTTTTCTATGTTCGGTGCGTACAGAGTGAACAAACCAACAGCAATAGCAACTCCACTAATTAAATAAATAGCATTCATTTCATTTCTCCTTACGTTGCTTCTTTAGCAATCTTACTACCGATTCAGCTTTTGTGCTATTACGATAATGACTATACCGATAACGAAAAGTTTAAATACATTGAAATCTAAACCTTTCTCGATTGCATATGTAAATGCAGCAATATAAGGTAAGCTGGCGGTAAACCCCATCTAATTATTTTAAACTCAACTTTTCTGTATCCTAAGCAAGGGGCACAGAGTTGATATTAAATTTGAGATTGCCAAAATGACCACTTAGTGGATATGTCGACAAGTACGGATGTTCGATAAAAGGCACATAAATGGGGGTGTTCTGCTTTAATTTGACCGGACACTTCAATAAAGGAATATAATCCTGATATCGAGGTGTATATGACAAGAAGAAAAAACAGAACTTATACCAATGAATTCAAGCACGAGGCTGTAGCATTGGTGACGGAGCAAGGGTATAGCGTGCCTAAGGCCGCGGCTTCTCTAGGTATTACAGATAAGCTGCTTTACAACTGGAAAGTAAAGTTCGAAGCAGAGCAATCCGGTGAGGCTCTATCTGCCGATGAACGCGCAGAGCTGATTAGACTACGTAAGGAAAACAAAGAGCTGAGGATGGAAAAAGATATATTAAACAAGGCCAGCGCCCTGCTGCTCAAGGAAACCAAATAGCGTTTGAAACCGTTAAACAGCTCGCTTCAATTTACCCGGTTACCCAGCTTTGTAAGCGTCTAAATATCAGTCGTTCAGCTTATTACGCTTGGCTTAACAAACCGGCTGACATTATCACGGCTGAGCAGTTACGGTTGTATCGCAGAGCAAAGGAAATATTCAAGCGAAGTAGGAACAGCCTTGGTTATCGAGAGCTAAGAAACGACTGCGCAATGAGGGCTTTACAATTAGCGACTATGGCACGCAAAAGCTGATGGCCAAGCTTGGTTTAGTGGTGACTCAGCGCATCGCTTACAAAGTCACGACCAAACGTAAGCACAGCGATGCAGTAGCAAGTAACCTGCTTAATCAGAACTTTAATCCTGTTGGACCCAACCAAATCTGGGCGGGAGATGTGACGTATCTAAAGACTGGTGAAGGTTGGATGTATCTGGCTATCGTAATGGACTTATACTCACGACGTATTGTGGGATGGCACGTTGATAAACGCATGACCACTGATTTGGTAAGCAAAGCGATGATGAAAGCCTATAACCTACGCCAACCACGTAAAGGTTTGGTGTTTCACTCAGACAGGGGGTCACAGTATACAAGTAAGCGATATCGCAATTTACTGGCTAACTATGGGATCCGAGCTAGCATGGGTGATGTTGGAGCGTGTTGGGACAATGCCGTAGTAGAAAGGTTCTTCGGCAGTTTAAAGCATGACTGGCTGCTGAAAGTACCACAACCAACAAGAGAGCATATGAAGAATGATGTCGCAGCCTATATGCGATATTACAACTTAGACCGGCTTCATACTGCAAATAATGGTATGTCACCGATCAATTATGAAAATTCCTTAAGAAAAGTGTCCGGTTTAACTTGAGCAGAACAAGCGTTTAGTGTCTGTCCAAATAGGACAAACGGCTAAAACTCTATACATCATATGCATATAGATTAGTCATATGCAAGAGGAAATATAATAAATATTTAAAATATATGAGCGTTAATTTTCGGCTGAGTTGGAACTAACAATGTTGAAGATATAGGGAAATAACCACTGAGAAAGGTGGCGGAGGGAGCAGGATTCGAACCGACGGAACACTGAATATTAGTGTTCAATACCTTGCTTAGAAGGTATCCCCTTTAGACCACTCAGGCACCCCTCCGCGATGAAATAATTTATACCAACCCAAACTCATATCCTCAAGCTATATAATACTAAAGTGGTAGTCGCGTCACATATTTCATATATATAAATAATGATGGTTTATATAACTAGTTTCTGGGTGTATTTTTGGTTATTAGTGCTGATATATTAACTATTTATAGATTTATCAACTTTTATGTTTTGGCATTCTAGAGAGGTCTAGATGAGTTTATCTGCTACAAGTAAATGGGGATATTACAACTACGTAAACTTTAAGTGGGTGACCACTCAGTTTGCAACTGCAATGGGGATCGGCATTTTATTTGTGCCTCAAGAGATCGGCCCAAAAGCTATAGGTCTCTTTCCTTTTATTACACTAGCTATTATATGCATCCCCCTTGCCTATCTAAACCATAAGACGTTATCAAACCTAATCATTTCTGGGGGGAATGGCGGTGGATCAGTTCAGACAATACAATCAATATCAGGAAAGAAAGCATCGTACGCATATTCACTTCTACTATTTATTTCCAGTATTACGATTTGCATAATAAATTTTGTCGCCTTAATATCCGCCGTTTCTCAGAGTATTTCGCCACAATACAGTGAGTTAGCTAGGCCAGTATTCTCATTGGTATTAGGTGCACTATTGTATCTTCTATCGGCACATGGGCACGCTAGGATCTTACTGATTACCAAATATATATCTGTGCCGCTAGCCATAGTGTTGTTCTCACTTTCTTTGTTGTTGATCCCCAAGTGGGACGTATCTGTTCTATCAAGTCATTCCGAAATCAAAATAAAGGATATGATTAGCTATATTCCAGTAATCATATTTGCTATGAACTTTTCACCATGTGTTTCCAAGTTTGTTGAAAGTGTGTTGGATAGCAGTAGTAATGATGGAGAAGAAGCAAAAAAAAGTTCATCTGCTACTATATTCACTAGCTGTAGCATTATCGCCATTACGGTGATGTTTTTTTCCTTCTCCGTATCTATGTCCCTTACTGATTCGATGCTAGTCAACACACCGAAAAACACGAATGCAATTACTTTAGTTTCACAATTCTCAAATAGTAACGCTGTCAATATCGCAGGACTGGCAGTTGTTGTAATTGCCTCGTTTGGTGCATTGATTGGGACTATTATAGGGGTTAAGGATGGGCTCAATCAGTTCTATGTGAGTAACGAAAAAACCGATAAGAAAATGATGTTAGTTGTTTGTTTCGGCCTAGCTCTGTTCGGCATAGTGAATCCAAATGTTATGGATCTTATCAAAACTATCAGTGGTCCCTCGGTTATCATCATCGGTATGCTTTTCCCAGCTATTGTGATGTTAAAAAATAAAAAGGTTAATGTCACAAATTTCTTCGCTATAGTTGTTAGTGGCATAGTGTTATCATCAGGATATATTAATTAGTAGTAATTATGATCGTTACTGTTCTTATAGATAACAAGAAAATATCTAATTGTCCGAAACTTGTTACAGAGAGTGGTTTGTCCCTGCATATTAGTGCAATGGGGAAAAATATACTCTTTGATCTTGGTGCAAGTAATAAATTTCTTCATAATGCTAATGTACTTGATATAAAAATGGAAGATGTGGATGCTGCAGTAGTCTCTCATCGACATCATGACCACTGCAGTGGAATAGGTCATTTTCTTGAAAAGAACAAAAAATCAAAGGTTTTTCTTCGAGATTGCAATAGTAAGGATTACTTATTTAGGCTTTCTAAGCTAACAAAAAACATAAGTAGTAGATCTCTGTTGTTACATAGCAAAAGCAGGCGGTTTAGATATACTTCAGGTGTTGTTGAAATATATAGTAATATATTTATAGTTAATGAAATTTCAAACAAATACAAAAGACCAGAAGGAAATAAGTACATATATTCTAAAGCGGACAACCATATTAATAAAGACTCCTTCGATCATGAATTAATGATGGTAATTAGGGAGGAAGATGGATTGGTTATTTTTACTGGATGTGCGCACTCTGGTGTATTAAACATGGTCCATACAACAGTGAACTTGTTTCCAAACACACGAATTAAAGCCATAATAGGTGGGTTTCATTTAGTAGGCCTACCACTTTTTAGTTGGACAATAGGCAGTAGGGAGGAGGTTACTTTTCTAGCAAATGAATTACTAAATTATCCAATAGGTGCTTTATACACAGGGCATTGCACAGGAAGTAAAGCATATAAAATCTTAAGAGGGATTTTAGGAAATAGAATTGAACAGATACCTACAGGATGCAGAGTTGAAATTTAGAATATATAAAATTTCAATTAACCAGACAAACTTTTAATAATCTATCTGGCTAACAGTCGGTGCTTATTTTCAAGCGCAGGAGCCACCAAAAAATACAAAGTAACCAGGCATATCAAAGTTATCATATGCTTGACACGCTACTAGATATCCGTTCAACACATTTCTCATAGAGCACCTAGGATAAATCCCTATGCGAGAAGTGTAATGGTCAAATTGTTTATTTGGGGTAATATTGTATCGGGTAGCCCTCTCAGTTGCTGCATTTCCAGCTACACAATTTGGTTTGTAGTTCTCTGTTACTGCTATCTTTTGTCCGTGTACGTTCATGTACCAGTTCGAACCATTATCAGAGCATGTAAATAGTTCTGAGTTTTTCTTTTTATTTTTGATATATCTATTAAACCTATCAGCCATTCCCTTTTCACTACAGTAGAATGGTTTGATTTCTACACCTGTTTCTTTCAAGTGTTTGATGACTAGATCTTCTGCTTTTGTGGGTAAGATATAATCCACAACAGCTTCTTGCCTATATCTATTGTCTGCACTGCCCGATGTTGTAGTTGGATCATGCTCCATGAAAAAGTCATTAAGTGGAATCATAAAGTCTGCATTAATATTGGCTTTTGACCTCAATGCCTCAATCAATTTTAAGCTAAACTCAAGGGATACTATAGGTTCTTCTCCAATATCCAACCGGTTACTTAAGTCGACTACTGTGTGAGCGCCCGCGACCAGCAGTTTATCTGTTATTACAGATTCACTTAAAATTAGCTCAACAAGTTTATTTAAGCTAGAGTCATCAAATGAGTCAGAATGATGTATTTCTTCTATGCCTCCATTTATAGTTCTATAAATAATAAATGGGTTACACCCATCATTAATTCCTTTTAAACAAGAGAAAATATACTCTGGATGTATTTTTGTTTTTATTTCTGAGAATTCATTGCTGAAGTGGCACCGCTTGAATTGAGATGATACTTTTGACATGGTAGCTCTCTATTTTTTAATATCTCTAAAAGATGGCGGAGGGAGTAGGATTCGAACCGACGGAACATTAGTATAAAATGTTCAACACCTTGATTTAAGGTGTTCCCTTTAGACCTCTCAGGCACCCCTCCTCTATGTGTGGATTTATATCAATTAGAATAAACTTATTCAAACTATAAATTTACTAAATATTGTTTGTATCACATATTATATAAATCCCACATATATTTCTTAATATTAAATATGAAAAAGTATACTGTTAAAAGTGTTGGTTTGATTCTTTAATTTATAAATTAATCAACTAATCATCTATTTATGGTTAATTATTTATCAACATGGTTAATTTTGTGTGTATATATTAACATTTCATTAAACATATTGCATGGGTAATTAAAAAAACTTTTTAAAATAATATTAAATAACGTGAGCTAGGTGTTGAAATGATTGATGTTAAGCTATTAAGAAGTGAACTTAATGAAACATGTTCGCAATTGTTAAAGCGTGGTTACACTTTAAATGCAGAGGAAATCAAGGACTTAGAAGAAGCGCGCAAGCTACTTCAAGTAGAAGTAGAGACACTACAATCTAAGCGCAACAAAATATCTAAGATAATTGGGGAGAGAATTCAAAATGGAGACCAAGAGGGAGTCGAAGAGATCAAAAGGCAAGTGAGCAGCTATAGTAATAAACTTGAGAATAAGCTGAAATCGCTATCAGAAATAAAAGAGCAATTCGAAGCTATTTGTTTAACTGTCCCCAACCTACCAGATGACTCAGTTCCGCAGGGAAAAGATGAAACTGAAAACGTAGTGATTTCACATTGGGGAGAGCCTAAGAATTATTCATTTGATTTGAGAGACCATGTTGAATTAGGTGAAATGGGAGATGGGTTAGATTTTGTGAGTGCGACAAAAATAAGTGGCTCCCGTTTCATTGTCATAAAAGGTCAATTCGCTCGACTTCATCGCGCTATAGCGCACTTTATGTTGGACCTACATACTAAAGAGCATAAATATACAGAAATGTATGTCCCTTATTTAGTCAATTCAACAAGCTTAATTGGCACAGGGCAATTACCCAAGTTTAGAGGCGAATTATTTCACACAGAGCCTCTAGGAAAAAAGCGTGATGATGGAGAAGAACGAGGCCTTTCACTGATTCCAACATCCGAAGTCCCATTGACCAATATGGTTCGAGATTTGGTTGTGGATGAGGAGTGCCTACCCATAAAAATGACCGCACATACACCTTGTTTTCGTTCTGAAGCAGGATCATATGGCCGTGATACACGTGGATTGATCCGAATGCATCAATTTGACAAAGTAGAGTTGGTTCAAGTCACCAAGCCGGAAGAATCGCAAAAAGTGCTAGAAGAATTGACTGAACATGCTGAAAAAGTGCTTCAATTACTTGAACTTCCATACAGGAAAGTTGTTTTGTGTACTGGCGATCTCGGTTTTGCTTCTATGAAAACCTATGACTTAGAGGTTTGGATCCCATCTCAGAAAACTTATCGAGAAATTTCATCATGCTCTAATATGGGAGACTTCCAGTCTAGACGAATGAATGCCCGCTTTCTACGCAAAGGAAGTAGAAAGTCTGAGTTGTTGCACACACTCAATGGTTCTGGGCTTGCTGTAGGTCGAACTTTAGTGGCTATTCTTGAAAACTATCAGGAAGCTAACGGACGCATTGCAATACCAATGGTTCTCCAAAAGTATATGGATAATCTAACTCATATAGGATAGTTTGATGATAGAGTTGTTTGTACTGTGTTTACAAGGCAATACTTGAACTAGGCTAGCAAGTAAAGTTTTTAATTTCTTGGAAAAAGAAACCCCTATAACTTTCGCTATAGGGGTATTTTCTTACTCGCAGCAATCCCGCTACTAATCGATGCTCCCTGCATCTAATCCTTGATAGTTGGCCGATTCCTTCAGCTCATTCCTTATCATCGCCATCCTAGCGGTGTCCTTTGGCAATCCTGCCCGTTAGCCTTCCCTGCTAACTCTCTTCACTTAATCCCTAAGTGGTGTCCTTGCTATCATCCTGATAGGCAATCAATCCTTGAAGCTGTCCATTTGCCTTTGCTATTTCACCATCCTAGTGAGGTGCATCCAGCACATGTCCATCCATGTCTGCGTCCTGCCGACACCTTTAAGATTACGGATTTTGAAATTCTGAACAATACGAAAACTGAAATTAAGATTTAAAATACACGTCACATTTCTTAAATGTACTTAACTAACAGTGCCTTATAGGTGTATAGCTTGTTTAACATACACAAATAACATTGAAATACTTACCCATTTGTAAGAGATCTCTTACAGGTTTTTGGGTTAATCGCTCAACATTGGTTCCATTCAATTTTCAGCAAGCGGTGTTTCTATCGCAATATTGTTTAATTCTGCACATTGATATCATAATCGATAAACCTCAATGAAGATTTCTTGTTTTATGCCCCCTCCTGCAAATTTCATATTGAATCATCACAAATGAGCCGGAATATTTGACGGCCAAAAACCGATCATTCACCATCGCTATCTATTTGTTGTCTCTACAATAATTTTTGATGATTTTGTTACAAGGAATGAACCATGAAGATTAAAATACTTGGTCTTGTCGCCATTAGTGGACTTGCTTTTTCAACTGTCAGTCAGGCAGAAAACTGTTTATTGGATTGTCCAGTGAGCACTCAAAATGGTAAAACCATCACCCGCTCTATTTATACTCTACAAAATAATGCCCAGACGAAGTTTGCAGACTGGATTGCCTACCATATCACTCCTGATACGATTAGTGGGCCATCGAGAAGTCGCTACTGGAAAACAGACCCAGATTTAGATGCAGCAAATACGTTAGAGCCAGATGACTACAAAGATGCCTACGCAACAATCCATACTGATCGTGGACACCAAGTGCCACTGGCTTCGTTCAGTAATACTGATGATTGGGCAATGACGAACTACCTTTCCAATATCACACCACAGTCATCAAACTTGAACCAAGGACCATGGGCAAAATTGGAAAATGCAGTCCGTAGCTTTGTGGCAACTGGACATGACGTTTACGTTGTGACGGGGCCACTTTACGAGAACTATTTCGCTACCCTTCCTGCAACGGATAAAGAACATACGATCCCAAGTGGCTATTTCAAAGTGGTTGCAGAAAATAGAGAAGACCGTGTGTACGCTTCAGCGTTCATCATGTATCAAGACGCAGAGCGCAGCTACAACTATTGCTTAAGTGAAGTGACGGTTGATGAAGTGGAGTCCAGAAGTGGGATAAGTTTTATGCCATTGCTACCGTCCAACGATAACTTTGAGGTTAAAGGCTCTGTTGGAGGGCTTTCTAGCGAACTTGGCTGCAATTAAGGGCTCAAGGAGTTAACTTTAACTCAGTTAACTCCTTAAACACTCTATAAAACAGGGTAGTTGTAGAAGAGGAATAAAGTTACACACTAAACAGTAAAAAACCTGTCTGTTGTAACTCAATTTTGGACACTATCTTTCAGCGATGAGAAAAAAAATAGTGTGGGAAATAACGCAAAAACTAAATATACAAAGTTACAAGTAATTGCCACCCCGCAAATGGAATTGGCCAATTTTAATCGTACTATCGCACTTAGAAAAATTGAAAGCGACCAAGGACCAAATATATGGCTTACCGATTCACAAACTGGTTGTACGGTTGTCATCATCAAATGGCCTGATAATCGTGTATCCATGATTCACCTAATGCCAGCTGCTGGTGATATTTCAGATATGGTTCGCGGTCCCAATATCTCTTTATACACCGCATCAAAACGGTTGATGTACACTCTAAATGACTCATATGGTGGTGCTGTTGTATTACTAAAAAGTCAGGTCAAAGAAGCCTATATGCTGGAACAGTTGTCACATCTGATTCGGCAAAGCACCGGTAACACAGAAGGTTGTGAGTTTATAGTTGTTCCTTCAAATGTTGCTAGAATGTGTGAACACAAATTAATACTTGTGGTTGGGGTTCGAGAGAGAAATAGTTGGTCATTCTACAAACAAACTAAGTCAGCAATTAATGGGAAAATAACAGAAGTTAAACAGTTGCAGTGGCAATCGAGTATTCACCACTAAGGCTGTGGATTGTCAACTCGTCATCCACTAGTGGCAGTCTATATGGATTTTGATTGAGTTAATAAAAGCTAGAGCAGATGAACACCCTCGCCCAACCTACTGCGGGGGAACTTATTACTATAACTCAAGCCGTTAAATCCTACCAATGACATCACTTGGTTCTGTTGCAAAAATAGATGCTCTAGGGGAAGCACTTCGACTACACTCCAAAGTGTTCACTTGATTTGAACCATGCCAAAAATTAAAGCCGAGTACTCGTGTACTCGGCTTTTAGTCGATACATAGTAACGTTATTTTGACTATAGATTTACGGGTATTGCGCTACAACGGAATTCGCAACATCATCTGTTTTGGCTGAATCCGGCCCATAAATTCTCCTACCGTATTTATTACCAGCCGCATCCAAGATGTTGTAACTAATACCACTGTTTTTGCCTCCATTTAACCAGCGATTAACTGAATTTTTAATAGAAACATCTTCTGGATTCGCTGCAATATATATCGCAGTCTCTGCGACGATTGTTTGTTGCATGCGTCCATGGTTATATTCTTTAGGCAGATATGAGTAAACACCAATCCCATTTCCGACAAAGCCGGTCGCTGTTTTGGCTACATACAACGAAGGACACACTGCATATGATTTTATCTCTTGCTCTACTTGACCATCAGATGCTACACAATCAACTTTAGGCGTATTCGCAGAATCGTCTTCCGGTAAAGTGTATGGCATTTCAGATTGATAAAAGTTGATCACACCATTTTTACCATTCCAAATAGTTTGGTAATTTTTGAAGTGCTCAACAGCTAAACCATTCATAACGACATCATCACCATTAACAATCAAGCCATATTGGGCTTCATCTGTATCCCAGTCTACTTGGTTGTTATAAGAGTATTTATCATGACCACTTTGAGCATCATGATCAGCGCGCCATAACCATAAGTTTTCACCAATCACATCATTCGCGTTTACGGTGATACAACTGTAGGCACTAGGTGAGTGATTTTCGCTCAACTTAGACACGTCACGCGTTCTTGCAACCCGACAATACACGTCCTGTAGAATAACAGCGTCTCTTTTGTCTTGAATTGAAGGATGATCTTGTTTGTAGTCACCAACGGTTAAAAGAGAGTTCTTTGCTGATTTATCCGCAATAATTCCAGGCTCTAATGTTATGCCGGCAACTCGAATAGATTGGTCATCTGTGAGTAAACACCCCTCAATGGCATCGCAAATTAAAGAAGGCATGCCGATACCAAGAACTATCTGATTTTCCTTAACATGTAGTCGCTTCGTAAAGTCATAGACCCCAGGCAAGATAAGCAACCCTTTTTTACCAGAGTTCAAAGCATCTTGGATCTTATCAACGTCAGCGGTAAGAACATCCGATGAATTACCAGCACTTAATACAACAAAGTCATTTATATCAATGTTGTTATGGCTCGGGTTTCCATCGTCTATTTCCCATAACTGATTAGAGTTAACAATCAATCTTGGTTTAGTCAGAACTTTGTGACCATCATTAACATCAGTAAAAGGATATGGATGCTTTGTTATACCATCACCCGATTTTGCATTATGAAGAACATAATTCCATACCGAACCCTTAAACATCTTCGCATAAGTATTACCAATATAGAATTGTTGCTGTGAACCAAGATTCATCTCACCATCAATATAAGAATTCGCGATAAATCCACCACTCGCTTGGCCACAAGCCCAATTAATTGTGTTCCAATCACACATTAATAAATCTTTACCACTGAAATAGACATTTCTTATCCCTGATGCCTGTGAAACACCGAAGCGTAATACTCCAGCTGGATTTCTATCATTAGGTTTATCTGGATTTATCGGAGTCAGTAGCGCTGTAGAGTCAACATTAAGGTTCGCTAAACTCCGCCAAAAGTTATTGAGTGCACCGGGAGCTGTATTACCAGAGCTATTTAGAGCATTGATACCAGGCATGACCTTGACTTTTTGATCTTTATTTAGCGCATCAAATTCACTCACTCCCGTTACTTCCATGTAATAATTCAATCTAAATGGATCTGGCATTTCATAGTTACCTTCTCCAATTAGGATCGCATATCGGTTATGACTCCATTGACCGGTTTTTCCCATATCTCCCCAAAGTTGGCTACCGCCCATCGTTGTCCCAAGCTTGTACAACTCTTGGCCATTACCGCTTTTAATAAAATATGCTCCGCTAGGACATGGATCACTCGCTTCATCACATAACTCAGGCTGCAATAATAAATTTTCGAAACCATCAGAGTTTAAAGATACGATGGCCTGAGTATGATCAATGTCTTCTGTATTGCCACTGTTGGTATTACCACCACCTGCATTACTACCATCGGTATTACTGCCACCTGCATTGCTACCATCGGTATTACCGCCACCGGTATTGCTACCATCGGTATTACCGCCACCGGTATTGCTACCATCGGTATTACTATCACCAGTATCATTATTCTCTTGCTGACTATCTTGAATGACATAACGAGAAATACTCGCGATTTGCATTTCAGTCACAGGGAACTTATTTGTATCTGGCTTTGGCTCTACGCCATCACCACCAACAGCCATATTAATTCTTAAATAATAACCAGATTCATAAGCAGCCAAAAAGGAACGATACGCGGTTTCAGATAGCGATTGATATTTATCAGGGCACCTATTTGTCCATTTACTACATGTAAGGTTCGTTTCTGTATTTTTGACAGAAGGGTTTCTCATCACTGAGTAGTATTTACCCGCCGCACTTTTTCCCATTTCCAGTTGGTGGAATGGATGACCATCAAAGTACCAAGTTAGATAAATCGTACCTGATGAAGTAACATTCCATTCAAAACCATATTTATGCCACCCATTATCGATTTCCTTAGCGGGGGCATTGTCTGCCGCGATATCTATATTATTGTTGTAATTCCAAGTTACAACGCCATCTTGTTGCTTTAAACCATAATGAACGGTGCCAGTAACAGCGTAAGGGGGCTGCATAAACTCAAGAATATCGACTTCCATCCCTGAAGGCCAAGGCATATCGCCTTGTGGCATCATCCAGATCGCAGGCCAACGCCCTTTTCCATACGGTACTTTCGCTTTTACCTCTACGCCGCCACGAGAAATGTCATGACCTTTGGTGTCTTTTGTTATTGTAAACCTACCTTTGGTTCTAATTTCTCCGGAGGTATAGGGTTTACCATTAGTACTTTTTACTTCCGCTTTTAACGTTACAGATTTATTATTTTCATTCCATATAACATGGTCCGGCTTATACCATTGCTGTTCATTGTTGCCATGAGTACCATCTCGCTTATAAAAATTCGCCTCAAATGCGGCTTTCGAACTTAGTAACGATTGAGTCTCAAAGCATGAGCCATATTTATTCTTACTCAAATAACCACACAATGAACTTGATGAATTATTTGTATTGCCAGAATCTTGTTGTGGCTCGTCCTTTTCTGTTCCGCCTCCCGAATTCTGCTCCTCTGAACTACCGGTGTTGCCGCTACTCGTTTTTTTTACTATGTAAGTGGAATGTTGACTATTTTTAGCTCCTTTACCGCTATCCATTAAATAAGTAACCCAATACTCAATCTCCGTACCAGGCGTTAGGTTTTTAACGGCATAACTCACCGAACCAGAATTATCTTTAACCATAGGTACATTTTGTTGGTTACTTCCATTAATGGTGTAATGAAGGTTAGCCCAATAATTTGCTTTAATAGAAATAGTTAACTCGGAGCCATCTTGTGCCACTTTAATAGGATTGGTCTCGCCGTTAACAGGCTTATCTGGCGTGGTTGACGCATCTGGTATTGTTGGCACATCAGAATCTGTATGAGGAAAAACTCTGTGTTGCAGGTTACCTAAAGTGATCGTCGCAGGATAGGAGTCTGTCTTAGTGTTTGTCCCATCCATACCCAAAAAATCGTCATAGGCAAAAGCGTATGAGTGGAGATACACCTTATCTGGTTTAATGTAGTAATTATCTTTAACAAGTCCATGAACCGCTTGCTGATAAATATTAACACATGGTTCCCCCCCAGATTGACCACAAATATTCGGGTTATAATCTAAGGTATTGTCACCATTATTAAAATAAAATGGTATTAACTTCTCTAATTGCACTTTGTTAGCTAAATAAGTATTACCTTGCTTGTCGAAAAGAGTATCAATACCACTATTCCCATCTTTACGCATCAGCAAACCCGCCACAATAGCAGAGCTGAGATTTCTTGAAATCGTTGCTTTTTCAGGAGTGTCTTTGGTAAATGGGCCTTGATCGGCAAGAAAAATGGAATTACTAAAATCACCATCAAAATTAAAAATAATCGGTGAAGTCGCTTTGTCTCCATTTTGATAAAACTTTAACTGTTTATCTTGAAACTGACCGACCCAAATACCTTTATTTATTTCAGATAAATCCATTTTGATGGATTTACCAGATTCTACCGAGTAATACTTAATTAACTTTTCAATATAAGGATTAAAGTATTTATTAAATGTCGAACCAAATCGCCCAGGAGCATCGACTCTTACTAAATGTGCATTTTCTGTATTCTCCGATACAACTTTGCCATTAATGTCTTCATAATGTGCCAAAGTTGACCATTCAGATTTATTCCATGCCGCATCACAATTAGGGGACTCAATGGTGTAACCATGTGCTTCACACACTAAAAATTTCATATTATCGATAATGCTATCTATGCTGCCATCACGTCCATACACATCTTTCTCTTGTGTAATGGTGTATGGAATAGAAATAAAGTCTACCCCCGTCGGATTAATGACTGTTTGGCCACCCGTTGTGTAAGTAAATTCGACTTTATCGAAAACAGTGCCATTGGTGGTGGTTGAAGGATTATTCACATCAGGGCCTTGCACTCGATAATGTCCATCTCCATCTTTAACGACGGGCAAATCAAGTGGATTTCCAACTGAAATATAGATCCTGCCAGAAATTAGAGGTGGAACACATATTTGTGCAACATTATTTGATGTTGATACAAACTTATTGAGTAACAATGCATAGTTTTTACCATTACTCTGTTTAGATAACTCTACAAGTTCACCTTCTTTCGTGGGGGCTGAAAATTTAACGAAAGCAGATGTATCGACACCTTGCTTTTTACCTACAACGGTCAAATACGTATTTGCATAATTTACTGAATCATTATTCACCTTACTTAGATCAAATTTAACCTCCATTCCACCACTACAGTTTTCAATATTACTCTGTGCAAAAGTGGGTAAAGCAAAAAACAATGCACTCGGTAATAATAAACCATTAATTGATATTTTATTTATCATATATATTCTCTTTTTCATATTATTAATAGTTCCACAACTAATAAAATGTACATCTCGCTATTTAATCTCTACCAAAGATAGTGAGAGATGTAACAGAGCAACCCTCTAGATAAAAATCTAAGGAGATCTAGCTCAAATAAAGCAATTACGTTAAGCAACTGTAAGTAAAGTGTTATGTAGAATGCTTGCTTTTACTATAAATGAAAATGAGAACTATTTTCTCATTTATTTCAAGTGCAGAAATTTTGAAATCAACTATACCCGTGACCATTGAAGATGCTTGATTTTCAACAAAAACAGGATCATGCTGACAGCCATGAAAATGAAAATGAAACGAAAAGAGGAAGAGTTTACGTTAACAGCTTACTTCCTCAAAGGTGTTGCGATTCATTTGACGGAGGGGGAATAACCAAAACAATGTAAAGCTTCAATTGGTGAGCGTTAACTCATTGATATGCTGTTGCAAATCACCTGTAAACGAGTGTAGATAAGCATTAGTGCTAATCAAACTCGATTGACCAAGCAAGTCGCGGATTTTCTCGACAGTTGCGCCGTTCTGAACAAGCAGTAGAGCAAAGAATTTACGCCAAGAATGTGTACCTAACGTATAGCTAAGCCGCATATCATTTTTGACTTGTTGGTGATGCCAATCTGCAGAAACGACAGACATTGGTCTTTCAATATACGTCCCATCTTCCAGTTTTTTTCGGCTTCTTGGATTGGAGAACAGAAACCCTCCCCCAGTCGAAAACAAACGAGTCTCTTCGACGATATTTTGGATTTCTTTGTTGGTATAAATGGTCACAGAGCTCTTGCGATAGGCTTCTGAATCACTCATTGGATTCTCTTTTCTACCCACCCGCATGCGAAACGTTTTTTGCTGGCAAAGTGTGAAAAATGACTTGAAATTGTCGTGTTCGTCGTAGAAATCATCGTAAGTTAACCAAGATGCATCGCTGTATCGAAGGCCAGTTAACGCGGACATCTGGCAGCACAGTGCCAACGTCGGGCTGCGCTCATAGAGCCTGTCCAAGATAAGGTTAGCTTCCTTCTTATCCTTTGGCGGCATCGATGGCTCTTTGCGTTTTTTAATTTTTCCGGTGGCTTTATTGGGTTTATAAAGCGAGGCATCAATACGCTGATTAATACGTGACATTGTCACTCCTTGTTCGCTAAGGTACACATAAACACTACCACGAGGTTATGAACTCCAAACTGCCCTATTCTTTAAGCTCGACTGTGCAACGACCAAAACCGTCAATGTTCAGTTCGAACCCTTCAACATTTAGATCATTCGTAGCGCCGAGCAAGACTCGCGCTAACCCATCTAAAATTTGCTCGGGCTCCAAGTTCAACTCCAAACATTTTTCAGCGATGAGACTCGAAAGTTCTTGGGCGTCTTCTTCAGAAATCCTGTTGTCCATTATTGGCCACCTTCCACCAAATTCACTTTTAATGAGAATAACTCTCAGTTGTTACACTTTACATTCAGAATGTTCAAATCGAACACTCTGAAAGATTCCAATCGCCTGTTTAGCGATGCGCAGATAACTAATTCCAACGCCACACAAAAACACACTAAAACAGTCACTTACGTGATTGTAGCCTATGATTCAGCCTTTGTCTAAATCTTAAAAGCCGGTAAGTTTTTAAGATATAGAATCAGATTTTTACTTTTAGCTTAGATTCACTCACATTATGTCATTATGGAAAATAGTTACGCCGTCACTTTATGGCCACGCTTAAGTCTGCGCTTGTGCTCTTTATCAAAATAACGTTGCGCTTCTTCTTGAGTGTCGAAAGCGACAGAGCGAGATTGGCCAAGGCGGGTTCCTATACGGCCATAAAATTTCAGCACGATCCAATCGAATAAATCGCGCTCTAGGGATAAGCAGTAATATCGAGTTAACTTCTCGTAGAATATTTTCAAGTATTTATTTTTAATCTGCACCACTAAATAAAAACATAGCATTTAGAGTATCATAGTCAATTAAAACGTATTTTTTATCACTTCCCTTCCTTTTTTCTAGCATCCTAGAAGCTTCCGCAACATCACTATCATGAAAGTTTTCGCAGTTTCCAACTATTAGGTATAACCTCGGATCATCTACAGTAATTGATTTATTTTCTAAAGCATACTGCTTGTTTTGTTCATATTTAAAGTAGTCCTCATAATTTGCTAACTGGCTTATTCCTTCATAAACATAGTCATAAAAACGTCTTCTCTTATGATCATCCTTAGTTATCTTTTTATCTAATCTAGGTAACTTTAAATCACAGATATCATACAATGCACTTTTATTTCGCTTAATTAAGAAGTCAGGTCTAATTCTTAGCTCACTGTCATCACTGTTACCCTAAAGCCAAGGCAAACTTTCTTCATATAAAAAGCTCTCTGCATTTAACGCCCTCTTTAATATAGTTGGATGTTGGTTAAGAAAGTCGCCAATTGTGGTCTCATTGCAACGAGATAGGTAAATATTACAGAACTGACTTGACAGTAGTTTTCTTGCGCTTTGCTCATCTTTACATATATGTAAACCGTACATTTTCTTGTCAGAAAGTGACTCTTGAAGCTTTTCACGCGAAAAATTTATATAGTTTTTCTTCGAGGTGTACTTATTGAACATTACTAAACAGTTAATATGTTTAAACCTATATACCTCGTCTTTAGTGTTTATTAATAATGAGTTTGTTATGAAGCAGCTTTTAAATTGATTATGTATTGAAAGAGGAACCTCTGACCCTAATGCATTTATTCCTCCTGAACTAAATTCATGAAAATTAAAATGGGGAAACCTTTTAGTAACTTTATTTTCATCAAAATTCAATGATATACGGATACCATGCAGCTCCAGCTTACTATCCTTGGATGTTCTAATAAATGCTTTTTCCGATATGTTATCTGGTTGCGTAAATTGATAAAAGTACTTGTCTGCTGATGATTCTTTATTACTCTTGCTATTAAGTCCTTCATATTTATCTGAAAACCCAAAGAACTCAGCTATATAATGATGGTTGGTTTCAGTAAATAAAATTGTATTCGGGTAAAGTATTGTTCCTCCATCATTAGAATACAGTTCTCCAGATTTTTCTGATATCCACAAATGTTGAAAGTACTTATCCCATATTTCCAGAGTGCATTTCTTATAATCAATAAATTTCATTTATTTCTCTTTACAACCAGAACAATTATACCTTTATTGATTATACACTTTTACTATATTAATTCTGTGACTGAATATATAATTGTGTCGATGTAATAGAAACAGTTTAGCGTAACATCTAAAAGTGATATGCCTGATTTCAGATAATAACTTCTGTCAGCTGTCCATCAAAACAACCATTCAAAATATTGTTAACCTTGTGCTCAAGTTCTTTATCTAATATCCATACATGAACACTGCCCTTCTGGAATGCCACAAATTTAACTGCACCGCCAAAAGCGAACACTGGCTCTTGAGCTTCACTTAGGATGCTCACTATTTCTGGCGCATCGACACCAGTCAAAACGGAGAATACTCGACAGGCATCAGTCAACAAATCAGATTGGTATCTGGAACCGTTTTTACAAAACACATTATTGAAAATCATGCGCTTGTTGAGCTTATGCCCTTGATTCGATTTGTATTGGGATGAGCGAGACTTAAACACCGATTCCGTTAAATCTTGGAGCAAATTAGCCCTATCGCCCAGTAAGTCGTTGAATGTCGCCGTTAATGTGTCATAAGTCAGTGGTGGTGGGTTTTGCATATCAGTATCTATTTGCTTACGCTTTTTTGCGCTCATCAGTTGTCTAAACTGCCCCAGTTCAAGAATGTAGTCCCAAAACTTACTGTTTACTTGCCCGGTTAAATTCTTTAATGAACGCGCTCTTTGAGTTTGCTCAGAAGGACTATAAAACGTATTTCTATCGAAATTCAGCCCGTAAGTTGATACGGTTTTCATCAGACTATCCGCTTCACCAAGCAGCTCCACAGCTTGATTTAACATCCCCTTTATTTGGATTTTTCTTTCACAGATTTGTTTGGCGTTCAAACGTTCTTTAAGTTCGGTTCCCATCTATCAAACCTCTTTATCAAATAACTAGTAGTGTAAGTTGAAAGAAGTATTTCCAAAATCGAAGACAAAAAACCACATATAGGGCATTTAACTTCGCACAAATTTATTAGAGAAAGCATTAATGATGGGGAAGTCAGTGTTTTTTAATTTAAAGGAAGTTTTATGAAATTTATAAATCTAGTTTGTGTTCTTTTTTTCTTCATCATTACTTTAACTATCGGGCTTTCCTACTTTTTTAAGTCACTCTCGGAGAATCTTCTGGTTAAAGGGGTAATGCTAATATTGGGGTGGTAGTTTAAGCACGAGCATAACCTAGTTACAGGCTTATGCTCGTTTAATTTGAGTTAATTTAACTTATTAAAGGTGCTGAACATAAATATTAGTCGTATCTCAAATTTCTCACTTTATTTTCATCCAGCAATACAACTTTAGCAGTTAAGGAGGTCATTGATCTCAATTGTACTTCTGTAACATTTTTTATTATAACAGGATTACGATATAAATATCCTTTCAGCATCGTATTGTTCTTTGAATCATTTGAAAACTGGAATCCGTACGTGCCATTTCCCATCCCACCAGTATTGGCAGATATAGGTAAATATCCATAGTTACTTCCTGAGCCAACTTCAATGACAAGAGATTTTGATTTCATATACTTAAATAGATTTTCTGTATATTGCTTTTTGGCATCATCACCTCGGTTATTATAAGAAGAAACACCAATGGCATAAGGGACATAAGTCCCCATATGACCATTTTGAAATTTACTAGTAATTTTAAAATGCTTCTCTAATACTTTTTGGGCAGAGCTTTTTCTTAGATTCCACTGTACAGGAATACTAATATCATAATTTCCGCTTTTATTTTTAACAAATCTTGGCTTTCCCATACTAATCTTTGTTTCATGAATAAAGTAACCAAAGACATTTTCATCGATATCTTTTTTGGCTAGTTCATAGTCACTATTATCAAGCATTGCTAGTTGAAATAATGTGCCTTCTTCAAATACTTGTTTAGCTGCTTCTCGGTTATTATCCAACTCAGCAAGAACTTTTTCACGGGCCGCCATCAAGTCTGTTCTTGAGCTATTACTACTATTAATTTTTTTAGACAGTTGAAGTAATTCATTGCGGAGGTGCTTATTTTGTTTTTCGAGGTTATTGATTTTGGCTTTTCGCTCAGGATCACTCTTTAGCTTGTTAATTCCATCAGTGATTGATTTTTTTGATAATTTAATCTCTGCCTCAGTATGAAGAACAAAATTTCCAGATTTGTTTACGGAGTGATTAAAGTCCCTCCTAGATACTTCCATAAAGCCAGCAGACAACACTCTAACCTGTTGCTTGGTTATTTGATTATTAGATAGATTCAGCTCACTCTCAACATAGGTTCCCGCGTAGTCTGTTGCAGCTCTTTTTGCTTGTTCAATGACAAGGTTTTCAGCATTGCTCAGCGTGTCATTCCCACCAAGAGTATATGATTCTGTTACCTTGAGCCTTATCTCATTGTCACTATCTTGAATCACAGTAACTTTGGCCCAAGCAGAGGTAGATAGTACTAAGCCGACTAGCAGGCCAATTTTAGATATTTGTATCTTCACATAACTTCCTTTTCTATCGATTCCATATTGGTGTAGGAGTGTCTATATAGCTCAATTCTAACAATTAGCATTATGACATTTAATTCATACATTCAATGCCTTGTGCATCAAATATATAAAATTAGACCACACAACTATTAAGCTGATGAATCACTTTGATACGAACAAGCCTTACAGTGAAAGTAGAATTTTCCTTTATTGGGCCAGCGCATATCTATTTTGTGGAATTTGTCGGACTCGCATCTTGGGCAGTAAGATGGATATTTGATTTGAGAACTGTCGGATTTATTGACCTTTTTGGGTGCTGAAGACACAGCAAGCAACTCACCAAAAATTGAATCAATGACTTTTCCATAACTACGAGCAGCTTTAACGCGGTACAACTTAATCCCCGCACTCGATAGCGCATAGTTCTTGTCTTTATCACGCCTTATGTTGTCGCGCTTTTGATGGCTCTTATCGTCCAGTTCGATGGCCGCAATAATTTTGCTTGATGATTGTTCGATTAAAACAAAGTCGATGTGCTTTCTCGCAACCTTGTTAAAGGCAACAATATTCTTTGGGTTCTCAGGTTTACACAGGTCAGCCAAGCGAACCTTTGGCACAACATAGATATGGTCAGGCAACTTGTTTTTAAGCTGAGTAAAGAAATTCTGCTCCGCCCTACTATTTAGAAACGGTATTGGCACAAACTTTCCGCTAATCTTCTTCTTTCTCTTACCAAATATGGCTTTAAGGACAACAAGAAGACCAAAGAAAGCGAGCAAGATGATCATGTTGCTGTTGATGTGGTCAAGAAAGTTCATACGAGTCTCCAAACTTTGAGTTTAAAAATTCAAGAGCAATTAATTTGCTGCAAAAAGGGCCGTAATACCGGATTTCTGATTCATTATGAGGAACCTGTTCTTCTATAAACCAATCACCAACGCGAGGTTGATTCGGGCTATATTTCTTGATTTTGTTCAGATTTTGATGCGTCACTTCTACCACATAAATTGACGTTCCAACATGGTCAATATGTGTCTGATTCTTTGGAGCTTCCATGCTTACTATCCAATGAAGTTTTGGGGTTACTTCTATTGAATCATGACGTTTGAGATTTCCTAAACTTTGGCGCTTGGAGAGGGAGAGAAAAGAACAAGGTACAAGCCTGCACCTTGCTGTGAACATAACCGACACTAAATGCCTATTATTCGTAGGCTATCTATTCGATATTATGATACCAGTTGTTTATGTGACTTTCAGCACATATTTTCTAGGCAATAAAAAAAAGCTAAGCTTTCGCCTAGCTGTCCAAGGTATATCAACACAACATGAATAGTGGAGTTCACGCAAAATAGTGTGCAGTTAATTTTATGTTATTTAAAGGATTAGTTAAGAAAAACTAGTTTTTTCCTTGGTTTGCATTCTTATTTGCCAACCTTTTCTCTAAATGTGCAAAGGCTTGTTTGATTTCTTCACTTTTTGCCTGAGTTTTTTGTTTCTCAAGAACCGCATTGAACTCTTCATATGGAAGCTTAAGAAGTAAGAATGCGCTGTATTTACCATCAATCGCGACAATCTCTTGGCTTACGACGCTATAGCCGTTCACTGGTACTGAGTCCACGATGTTATCGATGAGCTGTGTGTATTGTTCACTGACACCGGCATTGTTCTCTTGGGTATAGCTTTGTTCGTTGCCAGAGAGCTCTTGGCCAAAGTTCTTCGCCAGTTCAAATTGAGCATTAAGGTTCGCTTTTTTCATAGCGATGTCCAGCTTCTTACTTTCACCTTGTCCGACACCATAAACCCCTGTTGCATCGGGTTTTGGCTGTTTCAGTACCCATTCAGGCACATTGGCAATATGTTTTTCAGCTTTCTCTTGAGCGACATCTGCTTTAAGCTGCTCGGCCTTCAGTTGGTCTTGGGTGGTATCTTGAGCCGTCGGAGTGCTAGAGCAACCCGCAAGTACCAAAGCGCTAGCTAGCAATGACATTGTTAGTTTATTCATGATCGTAAATTCCTTATGTAGAAAGTCCTAGTCGAACACAGTATTTCTTTGTGCCGGTGATGTCCTGATACCCTTCTTCAAGCGTTTGAACACCTTTCATCATGTGCTCACTTTTTAGCGTGACGCTCTCTGTCAGGACGTCTTTAGTCTGTACATCATTCTTGGTTTCGGTTGTAACAGTTTTGAGCTGGCTTTTAGCTGACACAAGCCCACCGAGTTCATGAGCAAGTTGACCTTTAGCCATCGCTCTTGCAGTGGTTCTGTCTAAAGCTGGATTACCAGTGCTATCGACACAGCCAGTCGCAGTATATTGCTGATTGGCGTAGGATAAGCTGCTTACCAAAAGAAGCCCAACCGTCATCCATTTAGGTGTCATTTCGCCTCCATATCGAAAAAGATAAAACCAGATTACACGAGTTTTTAAATTTCCAAAATCAACGACTATTAACATGGAAATCAATATTTTGGCAAGTTCACTACTACTTATATAGATAGAGTTCGAAAAACACGGTACAAGTGGACAAGTTAATAAAAAATCATTTAGTTATAGTGCGCATTGTTCTATTCGAACAATGGGGAAACAGTTGAAGCTTAAGGTGGCGATAAACTTCAATAAAGAACACTTCTAAATCGACTGATAGAATTTCACGATTCCTTCTAAAAGGTTAGTCACTGCAACAGACGCTAGAATAAGTCCCATCACCCGACTAATAATCATCGCCCCTACTTTCCCGATGATTTTATCTATCATATTTGCACCAAGTAGCAATATGAGAGTGACAAGCAAAACCAACATCATAATGCCGCCTGACATCATTTGATGGATGAGGCTGTACCGATTATTGTCAGTAAGAAGGACAACCGCCATCATCGCACCGGGGCTAGCGATTGAAGGAACAGCGAGAGGATACACCGCTAATTGTGACAATTGACTACGACACACATCATTCATCCCTTTCTCACACAATTTCGTTTCAACGTCAGGCTTGGATTCACCAAAAATCATAGTTAGAGCAAACAATAGCAACACAAGGCCACCGGCCACCTGAAAAGCAGGCAAAGGCACCTGCATGGCTTCCAGCAAAATTTGTCCTGCCACAAGGAAGAAAAGTAAAATGGCGGCCGAGATACCTACGGCTTCAAGCGCAACAATACGTTTTTGCTTCTTATTTAAGTGGGCAGTTCGTGATAAGAAAACTGGAACTGAACCAATGGGATCAATCACAGCCCAAAGAAGTACAAACTGAGTAATTAAAATATCTAACATGCTTTCCTTCTTTTCTATTTATCATACGTAGGAGGGGTTAACTTTTTGACAACTCGCCGTGCTTTATCCAGTAAAAAGCGATTACATTTTTAGATATCTGCTAACCACATATTCACTATAATAAAGTGGCAGTACGATATCTTGTTGTTCTAACGGTGAAGAGCCTTGTGTTCCCGTTAATTTGATTGTTTTTACTGGTTGGCATTTGGTTATGTACGATTGAAGAGATTTTGCTCTAGTGCGTTTACCACTTTTAACTTCAATAGGAATCACATTTCCGCTGTCATCCGATACGACAAATTCTATTTCAGCGCGCGCATCTCCCCAAGAAAAAGTAGGATCGACTCCTTGCGCGACCAACTCTTGCTGAACAAAGTTTTCCGCAACAAACCCTTTGTATTGGTAACCTTGCTGTTTAATTTCTTTATAACTCACCCCAAGCATATGGTTTAAGAGTCCCACATCGAACAAGAACAATTTCACCATATTATCTTTACGGTAGGCCGCTAATGGACTTTGAGGTGTTCCATCAATGGGGTAGTTTTTGAGTATCAGGCGACATTTATCCAGCCATGAGATGGCACTCTCAAAATCGCCGTATCGTGATCTTCGCTCATACACGCCTTTAAATTTAAAGCGCTTTACCGATTCATCCACCACTGATGATAACTGAGAGGGTACGTTATTAAAGACAGCCTCTATCAATCCCGCGTCCACTTTACCTGAGTATTTGCCAAAGTCACGCTGATAACCCAACACCAAATCTCGATGAATCTCTGTCACGGCTTGGACTCGCTCTACAATACTGCTATCAGCTAGGTTGTACCATGTTCTAACAGCTTCAGGCATACCCCCGGTAAAATAGTAATCGGTGAGTTTTTCAAACAATTTACTATGCGCCGCCGCTGAATTAGCCTGAGCACTAAAGGCTTTGATGAGCGGAGCTTCGTCTGAAGCCATTAGAAATTCACGAAATGTAAGAGGACGTAAGTTGTGCTGCTCTACTTTTCCGACTGGAAATGAATTGAGTAAACCAATGTTCGAGCCACTTGCCGCGACAAAAAAGTGTGGGGCTTTTTCAGCAAAGTACTTTAATGACGTCACCGCTTTCGGACACTCACCAATCTCATCCAATATCAGTAAATCAGTAACTGGGTTAAAAAGCTCGCCCGTCAACAATTCAAGATTGGAAAGAATATCTTCTGGCGATAGTGAACCTTCGAAAGCTTCAGACATTTGTGGCGACTCCAAAAAATCGACTCGGAGAACTTTCTCAAAAGTATCACCCAACAAAGATTGCAGTATGTATGTTTTTCCCGCTTGGCGAGCGCCATCTATCAACAAAGGTTTTCGCTGTTTTTTTGCTTTCCAGTCTAAGAGTTTTTCTAAAAGTAACCGTTGCATGGACGACTCATTATTTTCAGTAAACAGTGTCTATCATTACACTTTATTGCGCGTAAAAAAGCAACTTTTCACACTTTTACGCGCACAAAAGTGTTTATAATGACATTTATATGCGCATAAAAGTGAACAGGTAGAGCCCTATGACTTTATTTGTAACGATTTCGGGTAGTGCTTGTTTAATAGATCTGAGTGGAAGCTTGTCAGTGCTAAAAGATATGAATAAAGGTGTGTGGGATAAAGACTACAGATCCTAGATTCCATTGACATAATTTGAACGCAGATAACCAGACAGGCTTAACCGCGCCCACATCGCTGTAGTTGCGATTGGCGTTCATGGTTAGCTCGTTGGCATGGTTAAAGACTTGGTTTACCTCAAACGCTATTTGGCGAAGCTCTTTCGCGTGCTTGTCTTTAACTCTAACGCTTAATGTTTTAATGGAAGTTTTCATTTGAAATTCCTACGCAAACTGTTGGCCGCTTATGGATAGTGAACCTATACAACCAATCTACAGCACGTTTAAAATTTCCAAAATCGAAGATACTTGCTCAAAGCATTGATAAACCTAATTTGGCTCCAAAAATAAGCCAGCTGAATTGGATGACCATTCGGTACGAGGTAAGGTTTACCCTCATAAACGTAATAGGTTGCTTTCAAAATTAGATATGAAGATAGCACTCATCATATACTCCAAAGGGTATATTTGCGACATATACTCTATAAGGTATATGAGACAAAGCTCTGTCCAGAGCAAATCTCATCCAAGAGTTTCTAGTGTAGTGGCTTAATACAAGAAACAAACTCTGTAGTCGAGCCTGCAGGGAAAGGGAGTGTTCCCACTTTCGTCTTCGTTCCCGCAAAGATATCTAGCTTTTGAACATTACTCATACCAGCCCTCAACTAGCGGCTCACCTTCGGTTTGTCATACCAGAGAGGGATAGCATTACGCGCAGCCATTAGCTACGCGCTCTTATTCTTAAACAGGTTTGAGTCTCGTACCTAGCAGTTACAGATAGGTAAATTGCTTGGCACTCTTGGGTTTCACTTTCTTAAAGTCACTGTCATACATTTTGTAGTCAAGGCTGTTTTTGCTTCGAAATGCGGCGATGTACCCTATCTCATGCGCGACTTTCACTTTGCCTGTTATTTTAAATGTTTGCTTGAAAAGCGAGACACTATCATTGAAGTCTTTGTACTTTGACATCATCCCGAACATGTTCTTTGACTTGGTATTCCCCACCACTAAAGCATCGAGGATCTTTCCATTAGTGCTTAACGAAAGTTTTTTTAGTGCCTCGAAAGCCCCTTCAAAAGCGTAACCTTGGTTGTTGGGAAACAAGTGGAGTCCAATCAACTTGCTGCTATAGAGTAGAGTGATTGAAGTACAAATAGAAACATCTGGGTACCATATCTCCTTTGGATGAGAGCCTATTGCGGAATCCAAACAACTGTTTAGCATTCCATTCGAGAGTAACTGAGGGGGTGAGCTTGACTCTTTTTTCTTAGAGTTATTCGAATCACCATTTTCATCGTACAGTGCTTCTATACTTGCTGTCATAATGTCTCCGAACCATGTAATAAGATTAATTTGAAGATTTTTTTGCAAGAATAATGTAGCGCTTACATTTCCCTAAATACGTTATCTCAATACCACTACTACATAAGATGCTTACAATTTATTAACATGTGTGAAACCGCTCTACTGACAATGAAATAAAATGAAACAAAGCTCATAATGCAATCCTATTTTGGACTACTCGATTATGCATTGTTTGCTACTAGCAGTGCTGTGCAGCAGGTACCAGGCAGGATACAAAGAGGTATATTTCAGATTTTTCTTAGCTGCCTGCACGGCAGATAACTGGAGAGTTTAATCTCGGAAGCCTTATTGTAAAAGAGCTAGGCCCAAAATGAGTTCGAAAACCCTTTTTTGAGCTTATATATTTCGTCACATAAAATCAATGACTTATAACAGGGTTGAAACTTAGGGTCTAGATGGCCGAATAGAAGAACCATGTTTCAATCTCTTTGACTTTCTGGCCTTAATATAAGTAGAATTTACTCATAGGGTGGTTACAGGCGTTTATTAACGGCACCCCACTGCCAGACTTGTTCTGGTTAGTCCATGACTAGGTAACAGTGACCTGCCCTGCATAAGCAGCTGAGAACCCGTCCATTGAGGCGGGTTCGCTATTTCTAGTACATCACTTATTGTTTTGAGCTTCTTTTGGCCCCCCTTTGTATCTAGGGCTCACTTTTGTGCCTTTTGCTATTTTGAAAATACTATAGCTGCGTTGAGCTAGTGCTTTTCTATCAAAAAAAGCACTAGTAACGTGCATTCTCATCAACCGATTCTCTTAGCTGCCTGTGCGGCAGTGAACTTATACAGTAATTGCGCTATGCAATGCATTCTTTTCTTAGCTACCTGCACGGTAGTGAACAAAAGACTCGAAAGATTGCTTATTTGCCCTGTTTTCTAAGCTGCCTGTACGGCATACACATAGACAGAATACCTCATATTTCAGATTTCCAAAATCGAAGAAATTGTACTAATGGACGGCTTCATAATCTCCCATATCATCTTTAGTGATTTGGAACGAACATTCCAAAAAGAAAAAAGGACCAACGAGATACTTGGTTCCCCTAGAGATAAGTTGGCTACGGTGTCACCGCCCCCCAGCTTTTAAGAAGCAACAGCCATATTATTGGATTACGTACAACCTGCGAGGTTTATTCATTTTCGGGATCACTTACTGGTATATTCTGTGCCGTAACTTTTGCTATCTTGTTATTTTTATATTGCAAGATATGACCTATTTAATGGCCATATACTATTTCTTTAAATCAATATGGTACCGCAATGATTATCTCATCTCCTACAGACTATAGAGTTACTGCAAAATCCAAACTGCCCCCTTTTTTATTCCATTACGCGGATGGCGGATCGTATGACGAGCATACTTTGAGAAGAAATATCGAAGATTTAAAGGCGATTGGTCTTCGCCAGCGCGTACTGAACAATATGTCGGAGCTGGACCTTAAAACTCAGTTATTTGGCGAGCAGCTATCGATGCCAATGGCTCTCGCGCCTGTTGGATTGACTGGGATGTATGCTCGGCGCGGCGAAGTACAAGCAGCCCAAGCGGCGGATAATAAAGGCATTCCATTTACTATGTCATCGCTATCGGTGTGTAATATTGAAGAAGTAGCACCCACAATATCTCGTCCCATATGGTTTCAGCTGTATGCGCTTAAAGATCGGGGCTTTATGCGCAATGTTTTAGAACGCGCTCAGCAAGCGAATGTGAAGAACTTAGTCTTTACCGTGGACATGCCAGTTGCCGGAGCCCGCTATCGAGACCGACATTCTGGGATGAGTGGACCACAGGCAACAATTCGTCGTATGTGGCAAGCCATTACGCATCCGAGATGGGCAATTGAGGTCGGCTTATTAGGGCGTCCACATGAGCTTGGTAATATCTCTACTTACCTTGGCAGGCCCACCACTCTCACTGATTATATGGGGTGGATAGGTGACAACTTTGAACCTTCAATTAGCTGGAAAGATTTAGAGTGGGTCCGAGAGTTTTGGCAAGGTAATATTATTATTAAAGGGATCTTAGATTCACAAGATGCCAAAGATGCGGCACGCTTTGGGGCAGATGGTATCGTTGTCTCCAATCATGGAGGCCGTCAGCTCGATGGCGTGCCTTCGACGGTGCACGCGTTGCCCGAAATCGCTGATGCAGTAAAAGGCAAAGTAAAAATTTTGGTTGATTCTGGCATTCGCAATGGGTTGGATGTCGTTAGAATGCTAGCATCAGGGGCTGACTGCACGTTGATTGGGCGTTTTTTTCTCTATGCACTTGCTGCTGATGGCAAAGAGGGCGTCGAGAACTTATTGGATATATACAACCAAGAAATGAGAGTTGCAATGACACTCACAGGCGCAAAGAGTGTGGCTGAACTTTCAACGGACTCGTTAGTTAGGACTAATTATCAGGGGTAAGCTCTCTCACCTAAAAAGTAGGCGACAATACGAATCATGCTCCTGTTTATGATAATAGTTCGATGTTATCGCCTCTTGTATACAAGGTACTTACATGTGCTCAAGTGGAAGCTGAACTAGGGGAAAGATAAGTGGGTATCAATTTGAAATATTGGGTTAAAGAATTCAGGATTGCTGCCACCAACAGTACGTAGGAGTTGTTGTACCGTTTGTACATGTTCGCCCCACCTAAACCTCTAGCACCCAACATTTAAAAATTGATCAATATCTAACGAGGTTTTGCCCCAAAGTCATTTAGGACAAATACTCGTTCAAATGCTGTTCACGCTGATTTTCGATACTTGAAGTAATGTGGTAGTAGTGAGTGAGTATTTTGGTTTGTCTGCAAGGCTCGTTTTCTCCCATTTGCGAGTGGCCATGAGTCGATTTATTATCGAGCTCGATGACCGCTTAAAGGACTATATTTAAGTACTGGCAGTTCCACACAGAACTATTTGCAGTGCCCACATTTCTATACTACTTTTTCTCAGGAAGATTGTTTAGTTCAAGCTCAAGCTAAACAACTGCCAATGCAATTCGGCCTTAGCACCTAGAGCTCGATAAAAGTCTTGCGCATAATGGTTGTTGCTGAGCACATCCCAGCGGATTTTACTTCCACCTTGCTGCCGGCAATGAGTAATCAAGCTTTGCATCATCTCCCTTCCTAACTGCTGAGAACGATAAGCAGGTGCAACGTACAGCTCTTTGATATACCACCAAGGCTTTAAGTCATAGCTAAAAGGCAGCCGATAATAAACCAACATACCAACTAACCGTTGGTCTTGTTCGGCCACTAAAGCCTCGACTTGTTCGGTCTCAAACAGCACCTGAGTCAAGGCTGGTTCGCTCACACAAAAAGCTTCGCTATAGCCCTCAAATTCCGCCAGCGCCTCCATTAACTGTAAAAGCTCCGGTTCATCGCCGGGCTGCACCCGGCGAATTACAGCGTTATTAAACAGCATCGCTAGTATCTTCAACTAAGCTAAAGCCCTCATCGATCCAGCCGGTCACTCCGCCAATCATCTTCTTAACGGGACGCGCTAATTTAGCTAAGCGAATCGCCGCTTTTTCTGTTGCATTACAGTGAGGCCCTGCACAGTAAACCACGAACAGGGTGTCGCTGGGATAGTCCGCCAAACTTTGCTCGTTGATGCGGGTATGCATCAAGTTAATAGCGCCTTCTATATGCCCTCGTTCAAACGCATCTTTACCGCGCACATCAAGTAGAACAAAGTCCTTTCGATTGTTGGTGATGGCATGGTGTACATCCCAGCAGTCGGTTTCAAAACGCTGCAAGGCTTCAAAGTGGGCCAGTGCTTCTTGGCTCGGGGCTACGGCAATTCTTGATACAACTGATGACATAACTCTTTCCTTAAGTTGTGAATTCGAGAGCCATTTTGCAGCTGATAGACGAGATTAACCATTGGCCTAAAAGACATACTTCGTTAATATTGAGCCAAATTATTTACAAGGATAATGATGAAGGCAAAGCGTGTCGCAATCTTGAGTTTCCCGCATGTAGCCATGTTTGAAATAGCATGTGCAGTAGAACTATTCGGCTTGCCCCGTCCAGAGTTTGAATCATGGTACCAATGTGAGGTGGTGAGTTTTGAACACGCTCCGCTTGAGACCACCGCTGGCTTGCAGTTACAAGCGAAAGCCGTAAAACAACTAGACGACTACGATATGTTAGTTGTGCCCAGCTGGCCTGCCAGTCAGTCTAACCTGCCCCCCTTGTTGGCTGAACAAGTGTTGCGGTGCTATCAGCATGGCAAACGGATCGTATCTTTTTGCTCGGGTTCATTTTTACTTGCAGAATTGGGGATTTTAGAAGGGCGGAATGCCACCACCCACTGGCGCTATGCTCAGCAGTTTCAACAACGCTTTCCTAACCTTAACTATCTGGATGACGTGCTCTACGTGTATGACGGCCAGATCGGTTGTTCTGCTGGAAGTGCCTCTGCCATTGATTTGGGCTTAGAAATCATTCGCCAAGATTATGGGTATACGGTTGCCAACCAAGTGGCCCGGCGTTTAGTTATGTCGGCTCATCGCCACGGTGGACAATCACAGTTTGTAGAAACACCAGTACTGGCGGTGCCTAACCAATTTGCCCAGTCGATAGACTGGGCTCTGAGTCACCTAAACGAAGATATCGACATCAACAGCTTGGCTGCCCGCGCCAATATGTCTAGACGTACCTTTGATCGCAAGTTTCGCTCCAGCTTTAATCTCAGCCCCAAGGCGTGGCTCACTCAGCAAAGACTGGAAAAGGCCAAAGTCCTGTTAGAAAACGAAGGCTACAGTATTGAAAAAGTCGCTGAACTCAGTGGGTTTGATAATTCAACCACCATGCGCCACCACTTTCGTAAGCTGCTGAGCATTTCACCTAATCAATATCGCCAGCAATTTGCCGCCAACTCCAGTCTTAGCAGATTTTGATTTTTGATTGCTCAATAAAACGCAGAACTAAAGTTTGTTAGATCGGTGACTTAAAATGCTCAGCAAAAGCCACTTACCCTAGCTCACTTTCACGTCATTTTAGAGTGTTCGTATAGCTGCGTTAGAACCTAAACAGAGTCAGCGTGTCTCTGCTGACTCGGATTTGCCCCATTCCTTTTTATGACGCTCTCTGCTCTCGTTTTATTTGACAATAGTTTGACCAAATTTAAGTAATGTTACGAAGTAGCTACTAACTCGGTGGTTAATCTCACGATGGGAAGCTTAATTCTTTTAGCAACCAAGATTTAAACGCCTTAACTCTTAGGGCTCGTGAAGAAGAAGGATCACTAATTACAGAGTAGCGAATTCCGGGGCTTAGCCCTATATTGAATGGCTTGACCAATAAACCTCGTTCAACAAAGTCTGCTGAAATACTTTCAGTTGCTAGACAGGCCCCATGTCCAGCAACTACAGCGTTGATTGCCATATCAAACGTACTCACTTCCATCCATTGAATACCTTCTCTTTTCGCACTTACGTTTGCATGAACAAACCATTGTTCCCAACTGAAAGATGCGGAGTGAAAGTCAATCAACCAACAATTGAGGAGTTGTTCTGGACTATCGAACGTCATAGATTCTGCTAGTTGTGGAGAACAATAAGGATAAATGTTTTCTTCAAATAATGTCTCTTGTTCTAAACCTAGGTCCTCTGCATTTTCATCTCCCTGCCAAATCAAGACATCAGTTTCAGTGTGTCGAATATCGATTTCCTTAACCGTTTGTACGCGAATCGGAACATATGGGAACTCCATCGTGAACTTCCACAATCTAGGCATTAACCAACGCGTGGAGAATGAACGGGGAGCACTGACGTTCAGTACTCCTTCGAGTGGTTCATTTTGAATTCGATTTAGTCCAGTGATGATGTTTTTAAAACCGTCATTAACATGACTTTGGAGTATTTGTCCCTTATCTGTCAGATGCATTTCACGTCCGCGACGGATGAATAATTTACATCCTAAGCGGTCTTCAAGCTGCCGTAGCTTTTGGCTTATGGCTGCTTGTGTGACACACAATTCTTCAGCAGCTTTACTATAGCTTTTATGTCGAGAAGCAGATTCGAAAAAACGAAGTGCCGAAAGATAACGCAGTCGATTATCCATAAGTTGTAGTTATAGTTCCTATAATTAATCGTTGTTCGTAACGGAAGTTGTTTCCCTTGATAATAACTGCATCTAATCAGTAATCAAGAATAAGACGATGCAGTTGACTATTCCTCATAGTACAATTTCTATTTTTAAGTTACTTAAATTATGGGTATTTAATGTATTACTTGGTAAATAAGGTAATAAGGTTATAGCTATGAATAGTCATCTCAGAAAAGATGTTGGGCTATGTCCTGAAGAGAGGACTACTCGGCATTATTCTAGGTTTTTATAATATGAAATTATGGGTAGTTTAGTGAAGGTTCAGATAGTATCGTTACGTCTAATCGTTGACTACGGACTTGTGCTAACCAATACATTTTATAAGTGGGGATATGCTAAATATGGAAATTATTGTTGATGATCTATCCAGTGGTAAAGTCATCAAACTGCTCGAAGAGCACCTATCTGATATGTACATTAATTCACCCCCTGAAAGTGTTCATGCGCTTGATGTGGATAGCCTTAAGTCTCCTGAAATTACATTTTTTAGTTGTTGGGTTGGTGATGAGTTACAAGGTTGTTTAGCTATTAAGCAAGTTACATCGGAACATATAGAACTAAAATCTATGAGAACTTTGAATACCGCTAGGAAGTCTGGTGTCGCTAGTCATTTACTTACGCATGTTATGAGTATTGCGAGCCACAATGGATACCGGAGAGTAAGTTTAGAGACGGGGACGCAGGAGTTTTTCAAACCCGCTAGAAATCTATACGAAAAGTTTGGGTTTAGTTATTGTGCTCCTTTTGCAGATTATAAAGAAGATGCCCATAGTTGCTTTATGACAAGAGAGCTGGGTTAACCCATAAGTGTTTCATCTTTCATATAGTTACCATTACGCCACTTGAGTTTCGCAAGTTGCGTAACTAACTCTAAACGACACCCAAACAATTTAAAGCTAACGCTCGAGTAAAAAGGCCATTTCATGGAAATTCGAACAGGTAAATTAGAAGATGTTGCTGATATCACTGACATCTTTAATTTTTACATTGAACACACCAATGCACGCTTTGAGGCATTTCCATTTACTCTGGAAAATCGTCAGAAATGGTTTTCTCAGTTCTCTAGCTCTACCAAATATCAACTATATGTGGCTACAGAAAACGGCGTGTTACTAGGTTTTGCATGTTCCCAACAATACAGAGCAATTTCAGCTTTTAACGACACTGTAGAAGTGACCGTTTATCTAACACAAGAAGCTAAGGGGAAAGGTTTAGGCTCTAAACTATATTCTCAGTTGTTCTCATCCATTCAAGCTTATGGTGTCCATCGCGTATTGTCGGGTGTTGCATTACCAAACGACACCTCAGTTGCATTACATAAACGGTTTGGTTTCAGAGAAGTCGGTATTTTCAATGAGTATGCGAAGAAACACGGACAGTACATCAGCTCGGTGTGGTTAGAAAAGGTGTTTAACGCAGAGCCCGCTTTATAACAAGCGACTATGGCACGGTTTGCCTTATTCTGGGTAATAAATTCCTAAATTAGCAGATTCACTGACACGGAAATGTCCAAAAGTGTGCTTACGGGGTGTATAGCACGAAATTCCCATATTATGATTTAGCAATGAAGCTAATTCATACCTTATGGTTGTGAGTTTACTCTACCCAAAGTTACGCGAATTAATCTAGCCGTCATTCTCTCAAAAAATTTCGCCACACTACTCGACTTATTAATTAACTTATTGAATTATAATTGATAAGAAATCAATAAAGCTGCACTATGGCTGGATAACATCAGTTTGTAGCTGATTAGCAACAGTTCTACACAAGGTGAATGAAATGGTGAATATTCGTGAAATGGAAATCGCAGACTATGACGAAGTGATCACTCTTTGGAGGCAAACTGAGGGAATGCGAATTCGGGATGCTGATTCTAGAGAAAGTATTGCAAGCTATTTAAAGCGTAACCCTAAGCTAAGTTTCGTTGCTGAAACCAATCACGGAATCGTTGGTGCTGTACTGGTTGGTAGTGATGGGCGTCGAGGCTATTTACAACACTTGTCTGTATCAACGCATTTTCGAGGCAAAAAACTAGGTCGCGAGTTAGTCAACCAAGCAATACAGTCTCTAGCTAAAATTGGAATCCCAAAAACTCATTTATTTGTGTATAACGATAATGTAAGTGCCCAGCAGTTTTATGAAAGGCTAGGTTGGTTTCCTAGAGATGAAGTTCGGATGTACTCATTCAACAGCTCGAACAATAGCAACGTTTAGTGCCCGGTGTGTCACCTGCGATTGAGGCTTTAAGGTATTTCTTTTAACTGGCACAAACGGTTTGAAACTCGCCTTTGCCCCGAAGTGTTTTAGTATTAATGCGCTTTATCTTTTCGAAGGCATACTTTTATCCAAATAAAACTTACCCACTCAGAAATTATATCTCACAGCGCAGACTAACTCTTTAATTTGCTTACTTAGCTAATGATTTTTGTTGAAAGCTTGAAAGAAAGGCCACACTATTACCTCGTAAAAACGCCTTATCGCTACATAGAAAGCGATATGTGACAATCGGGATTTATAAGGAAAATCATGAAATTGAAACTAGATGGTTACTATCTTCGCTCACTGGACGTGGAAGATAAGGAAGCATTTTACCGGTGGTCTCTAGACCGTGAAGTTACACTTTATAGTCTTTCTTCATACGCGTATCCTCAATCAAAATCAGATATCGAAAAATGGCTTTTATCTATAAACTCAAACGCTAAAAATGTTTCTTTTGGCATATGTAGTAATGAGAATGATAAGCTACTTGGATATGCTGGTATATCTGGGATTAGTACTCTAAATCGTAGCGGTGAATACTTCATTCTTATTGGAGAAAAAAGTTATTGGGGGAAGGGTGTTGGCACATCAGTAACGAAAGTCGTTACTGATTACGCTATACGGACTCTTGGCTTACACAGAGTTCAGCTTACAGCAAGCTCCCTTAATTACGGTGCAATTAAGGCTTATGAAAATGCAGGTTATCAACATGAAGGTGTGATGCGACAATCAGGTTTTCGTAATGGCGAATTTGTCGACAAAGTACTCATGTCAGTCCTGTCTACAGAGTGGTCAGACAAATAACAAACTGTTCAAGAGTGATTTGGCACGCGTGGCATTTTTACTTTGCGTTGTTCCCCCCCCCACCACCTTAATAGGGCGTTATGCGACCCACGAGTGCTACGGTAAAGGATAAAAATAATATGTATAAAGTCGGCATTGTTTTGTTTGATGATTTTACAGATGTAGATTTCTTTCTTATGTATGATTTACTTGGTCGAACATCTGATAGTTGGACTGTTAGTGTGCTTGGAACTAAATCTGAACATCATTCCCATCTTGGTATGACAGTTAAAACGGACGGGCATGTATCAGAAGTTGCTAATCAAGATGTAGTTCTGATCACCAGTGGCAAACGTGGCATCCCTGCAGCGATAAATGATCATGAGTTTATGTCCGCATTGAATCTTGATCCGAATAAACAGCTAATTGGCTCAATTTGTGCGGGCTCATTCATACTTCATAAGCTCGGATTACTCAAAGGTAAACCCTTAACTACAAACCCTTTTGCTAAGTCTATTTTGGAAGGTATGGGAGGCGATGTACAAGATCTCCCACTCGTGATAGAAGGTAATATAGCTACTGCTGGAGGGTGTCTCTCACTCATGTATCTAATTGGCTGGGTAGTAGAAAGATTGTTTGACTCACACAAACGGCAAAGCATACAAAGTGAGTTAATGCCAGCTGGGCAGTTAGACCTATTTGAAGAGATTATTTCTACAACGATTCAATCTGCTGAGCTAGCAAGTACAAGAGGTTAAGGCATTCAAAATACTTTTTCTAATCTGAACGAAACGATTTAGTACTGTGTAACTAAATCGTTTTTGTCCAAAACTGAGTTGAACGAAGCCGCTCCGCGGTGAAACTTTCACATACCTACCCCACCCTTATTCAGCCTCTCAAAGAGAGGCCAAATTCAACCAATTCATGCTGCGCTTTCTTCTAACGCTTCTTTTTCGATGTCGGTGCCTTGAGTCGCCTTCACATCCAAAATATCTTTGGACGTTTCGCTATCGACACCAAGTTCTTTGATGGACTCTTTCACCACCGCATCTTTGCCTTCAGTTTTCGCAATATTCATGGCTTGGCGACTGGCATTAATCACTTGCCTAGAGACATTTCGTAAGTGACGGTCAAGCTTGAGCACCTGTTTGTTACGCTCTGATGATCTGGAAATACAATGTATCTTGAAAAGGCGGTTTTTGTTATCGATTTTTAGCCTGTTTACAGGCTTACCATTAATGACCTATTTCTACATGCAGTTCGAGATAAAACGACACCGTTTTCATGCTAGAAGTACAACAGGAATACTGTATCCAACATATGCTATCAGCTATTAATACTATTTGTATTTGGTACTTTCGAAGTTTCTATTATATTTTTATTGATCGAATTTAAATTCCGACATCGTATTTAAATTAACGTTGTAGTAATAAACCACACGATACGACAAATACTAAAAAAATCCCCACTATATACAGTGGGGAAACATAAACACCCGATTGAAGAGGCGGGTAGAAAATAGTTGGCTATGTTAAGAGCAGCATTCTTACCATAAGAGTACTGCGCTATAAGATCTAACTAATCAAAACCCTATAGCGCACCCACTCTTCTTAGGTCCCTACTTGTTAAGTAGCCAGACTTTATCTAAACGTCAGTACCAAATCAACCCATAATCGTACCAAAACGTACCAGTTAGGGTGTTTTTTTGTGCGCTACGATACTTATCATTATTTTACTTAGCTGCCCCCCTAAATGGCCGTGAACCGGTATACCAATATGCTCCATTACTACTATCGGTATAGAATAGGACAAATATTGAGTATGTCGGCGTTAAGAAAAGTCAAAGCCAGTGGTTGGATTTTGTGGAGCTAGTAAAATACATCACGGAATCAGGCAATTTGCAATCGATAGAGTTTCACATATTCAGAATATGCTAAAAAGGGCGATGCTAGAATACTCTGATTTTAGAGACAATTTCACTATTAGGCGAGTAGCTGAAAGGCCGGAGGGGCAGCGGAGAAGTTCAGTAGTGTTCAGCAAGGGCATCTCAATGGTCGTGGCAAAGACATGCATAGAATAGACACTGGCCTACATCCTTGCTGAACAAGATCTCTACACAATTAGAAAGCTATTCCTCTAAATGGCAAATACATTAGAGACGTCCTCATTTATTATGGAGATTTTATTATCTTTCATGAAGTTGTAGGTATGTGTAGAATTCGCCACTACTTTATCTTCTACTGTTGCGACAAAGTGTAATGTCAGCTTTCGGCTTTTGATTACTGTATCGTCCAATCGAATAGACACTTGGTCGAACTCAAATACTTCTCTTTTAAACTTAATGTTTGCTTCAGTCAATAGCGTACTATAGCCATGCACGTTCCCCAGATTCCAACCTTTAGTCGACAGGTAACATGATAAGTGATCAGTGATATAGGCCAGAAACATGTGATTTGATAGATGATTTCCAGCGTTGAGATCCGTAAATCGAACATCAAAAGTTTTTACAAATTCGTTTATTTTCATAATGGTATCTTCAGTGGATAGTGTAACTGAGCATTAGTAGTAAATAGATGGGCATTGTTTTCTATAAGAAAACTTGCAGATGGGGGCACTAAGTTCTTACTGTAGCTTAATACGTCCACAATTGTCGTATTGTTCTTATGCATCAGTAGGTTATACTTAGAAATGTATCTGAAAGCTTCATTTCGAACAGCGCTAATCTTTTCAAAATCATGGAACAGCTCTTTCGTAAATACTCGGTTTTGAGTAAAAGAGCTGAAGTTTAACCCAGTAATGCAGTTGAAGCGTAAATTCGCGAAGTTAAGTCCATGGTCTATGTTATGTTCTCTTCTAGCTCCAGAGATCTCTTTCTGGATCTTCGTTTCTTCTTTTATTTGCTTCCATGGAAAACAAATATAATTTGTCTTCCGCATCATATTTCGACCGAAGTTGAATAAATGGCAGTCTTTTATATAGTTTTTTTCTACGTACACCTTTCCCCATGAGGTTTCCGAGATCCAGAATAATTTGTTCTTCGTTTTCTGACTTTCATGGTAGAAGCATGTATAAGTCCCACCGAATTCTTTAATCGTATAATCGTGGACGGTAGAAAAAAATTCATCAACTTCAGGTATTAATGACAAATCAAAACTTAGCATGGTACTTTATATCTTCCTAAAGAGGATGCTATGGTTTCATCATTAGCCCGCCATTGGACTGAAGAACTTCACCAGTAATATTGTGTTGAGAGGCTAAGAAGAAAATGCTTTCGGCAATATCATTCGCTTCAGCAATACTCTTGATCGGTATTTGCGCTTTTAGTTCACTCGCATTACTTAGGTTCTGAATCATATCGGTATTCACAAATCCAGCTGCGACACAGTTGACGGTGACTCCCTTATCTGCATACTCTAACGCAGTGACTCGACTAAAGGCTTCCAAGCCCGCTTTGGAAGCGGCATAAGCGGCGAACCCTTTTTGCGGTAATGAGCTTAAGATACTGGAAACGTTAATCACCCTACCGAACTTATTTTTTGACATGTTTCTAATGAATTTCTTTGTTAAGAGCATCGCTCCCTTTAAATTCACATCTAATGTACTTTGAAGTTGATTCTCGCTCATTCTTGAGAGAAGTGACAGATGCGCGATTCCTGCATTGTTGATGAGTATGTCTGGCAATATCTCGTTGTTTTTTAATTCGGTATACAGAGCATCGATATCAGTGGTATTAGAGACATCTAACTTAAAAGAAGTAAACCCGCTCTTCTCAAGATTCTCTATATCACTGTCTTTTCTAGCAGTGGCAATAACATTGAATCCTGCTGATTTAAATGTGTGTGCTGTCGCGAGCCCAATCCCACGATTTGCCCCAGAGATAAGAACATTCTTCATATTAACTTTTTTGTAGGTAATTTGTTTTATATGGGCGGTACACTCTACAGCAATTCATATCACATGAATAGGCTTTTTGTAGAGCTAAATAATAGTTAACGATACATTTTCATTGCAGGCCATTCAGGTATAAAAAATGATAAAAGCTCGGTAAATATTTGCTAAATCAAGTAAAGTTGACATTGTATTTACTTGATTTTTAATAAATTTTCAATCTAGGTAAATTTCTTTGCTAGAATTGAAGAAACGTACTGCGTCAGCTTGTATAATCGCCGACCGGCAAAGACGAGTATCGTGCCAGTTAGGAAAAATTAAGTATGAAGAACAAGTTGTAATATGGGTGAATTAACATCAGGGCAGAGAGTACGTATCCTACGTGGTCTGTACGGCGCAAGTCGAGCTGATTTTTCTAGTAAACTGAATATGCCAAGCTCTACACTTAGAAACTGGGAATGCCGAACAGACCTCGAACTCCCATACAAAGCTTGTAACTTGCTATACCGTCAACTAAGTGCTGAGCTTAACCTTTCTTTTGAATGGTTGAGAGTTGGCCTTGGGGCCGAACCGGAAGTGATCATCGATGACAGCCAAGACGATTTTGATACTTTGGCGCGCGTCATTTTAGAGTCAGAAGAGTATGTCAATACTCATGGTTACAACGAACATATTATTAGATATGCCCCAAATGATGATTGGGTACCATTTGTTTTCTTAGGTGATGTAATCATCGGTAAAAAACAATCGGCATCCATTGATGCCGATGAAGGGTTTTCTATATACATAGATCACGATGGGCTCGAGTACTTTGGTTATTGCCGAGATGGGGTGATCTACACGTCAAAGGATGAAACAACAGAATTAGATAATAACGTTATAAAACAAAGGTATATCGTAGTTAATATCAGAAGGGTCTTGTGAACTATTCAGCGCCAACGAGTTGAACACTGGGTTTTCTCGCCAACGTCTATAAAATTATTGTTAACCCTTTTTTCTAGCTAAGCTAATAACTTCCCTTCTGAGCTCCCCTGCAGACAGATCACCGTTTTTTAGCCTAGAAATGGTGTCACTTTGACTCGCCAGCTGTCTTAGCAAACTTCTTCTTTTATCGTCGCTAAAGCTAGGAGATACTGCTGCAATCGCGCCCGCGATCACCATGATTAAGTCCACCTCAGTAGGATGGGTACTAATAAATACCTCCAAGTTTTTGGTTTCACCTGTAATGAGCTGTCTCCAGTCGTCTAATTCCAGCGCCTCCGCGTACAACTTCGCGTATTTTGCATCGATTTTTCTAGTGCCATTTTCATGCGCTGAGACAGTGCGCCGGTTCGCGCCCGCAACGGAAGCGAAGCGAGTGGTACTTGAAAACCTTTCGATACGCAGGCGCTTTAATAGCGTTTCATTCGACTTAAAATCGTTCATCAGCACCCAAACAACGATGTAATTTCGTCTGACAATGTCGCTATTTGTCCTTGTTGATAGAAGGCTAATTCCGCATTTGTTACAGCATAGATGGTGCCTTCTGCTCTCCCTTCTGCTTGAAATTTGATGGTGTTAGCTTCTTTCGATAGGTCAGTGATCGTTATATCCAATGCAATTGGTGCATCTGGCATCACTCTAAAGTCTATTGATAGTTTTTTAAGTTTAACTTCAAAACCACATATGTCATTTAAGGATTGGTTATGTTGTTTTAGAAACTCTGAAACCAACTCCATGACGTAGGTCGTGGAACTGTATTCAGCAAGGCCTAAATCTTCCGGCTTAATCAATATCTCATGTGAAAATTGTCTAAAATTCATGCGCATTCAACTGCTACTAATCAAAAGTATCAATTCTAAGCTGAATGTATAGTGACTTCAAACCTTATATACGTTTCGTCTTCTTCCCATTTTTGATTGCTCACACCCTCACAAGTCGGGGGTTGACGCCGATTTTGCTAAGGTTCGTAATGCTTATATTCAGGCTTTAAATGCTCGTAACATAGGCTCCATTTGTGGGATTGCATATTAATATGTAGGTCAACAATCTTAGGCTACAAGTCACTTAAAATTTATTGCATAATATCGCGGTAAAAGGAGCTAATTAAAAGATAACAATAACTTATTTCAGTACACTGGAGCTTGGTTTCTATGCTGTCGTACGATTTATGCGCTATACCTGAAGTTGACGCATTTTTTTCATCTATTCACAACTTTTCGGTAGCTGAGTTCGGAGGTACGTACAGTTCCTTCTATCACGAGAGTCAGTTGACCAAAAACAAGTTATTTTGGACCTCTGAAACTTCTTGGGGGAAGGTGTATGTCGAGAACAACTATATTCAAGACTGTCACCTTATGAACTTTGGGAGGAAAGTCATGGAGAGGCGGAGTTATACCTGCTTTCCTTGGAGCGCAATACGCGAAGAAACTCGAGCCCAAAAAAATATATCAGGCGCGAGAAGAGAGCATAATATCGACTTAGGATTATCAATGGCCAACTTAAGGTGGAACTGCGTTACAGGGCTCGCGTTGTCGACCTTTCCTCAAAACAAGGTGTTTTCTAAAGATTTATTGCACAACATGAAGCTGCTAAATTTAATCAATTACGAACTTTTTAAGTTTGCGACAAATTTTAATGCCCTTCTTCATAAAACTAGCTGTCACCAATTGGACCTTCTTAAGCTATCTTATTTGTTACCAAAACCGGATATTTCTAAGTACATCATTGATAAGTATGAGCTTAGTTTACTATCAAAATATTTTTAACTTCAAAAAATACGATTGATACACGCTTAATTGTGTTCAGTTTGAATACTGCAATACTCAAACTGAACACTGCCATTAAAACCGGAAATACGATGGGTGGCAGTGGTAAGTGCATCATGAAAAGCAAATACGCAATGATAGGGACGTAATAAAGAAACTTCATAGCAAGTCCATGACGAAGAGGTGACGAGTATTCAACCCCCCCTGTTTCTTGATTTCTCGAACCATGTAACCAGAGAAAACGGCAGCTACCAATATCACCGCACTCAATATCAGCCAAACAGACAGTCCATACAGCCTTAATAAAAAGTACTCCACATTCAATGATAAGTTATCGATAGCCTCATCCACTTGACTCCAAAAGCTGGTAGTAAAAAATGTGGTGTCCCCTACTCCACCGTACTGAAAATACTCTTCAGGCAACAATAATTTTCTTAACCCTCCCAATAAGCCAGATCCTTCCATGAGCAATTCGGATGAATCTACCGCTTTATTATAAATAGCCTCGGTCGGTTGGTATCCGTAAGTTTCTATCATGTAGCCAAGCTCTGTTTTTATGCTCCCTTCTATCGTGCCTTTAGATACGACACTCAATATGAACACCAACGGAGTAAAAATAATGACCGCCGCAACTAAAAATGGACGGCTTTTCCCTGTCTCTTCTGACATTACTTAGGCTCCCCAAGTATTGGTATTCTTCCTTTTACAAGCTTCCCACAGGCGAACGACGCCACATACTCTAAATCAGGTAATTGACCCATTCGTTCTTTGGGGAACATATCCGCTTCTTCTTCCATTAAGCGCTCACCAATATTGGCGCCAATTCCATCTAAGTTGTCATTGGACGCATTGAAGCCCTGTGTTCGCATGACATATTTCACCTTAGTTTGAGGAACTTGTGCAACGACCCGCTCTTGCGTTGGCATGTCTGCACAGCGAAAGGAAATAAAGTTATTGGTCGAAGCGATAATTTGGTCTGCTTTGGCTTCACTGCCCAGCTCGGCGGTAAAGTCTGAGATAGTTTGGGTAGCTATCCATAAACGGAAACGCGCCCCTCTTGCTTTATTGATCATTTGGATAAGAGGCTCACACAACATTTCACTGGCTTCATCGACAAATAAATTAATGACCTTGTCTTCTTCATCCCCATAGTTGTAGAGACTTGACGCTACCGCAGCTGCATCGGCGAGTATCATTTTTCCAATCGCACTGGATACCAGCTTATCTGATAAAGAATCCGTTCCAACAACCAACACCTTGTTGGTTCTTATCACTAAATCCATATCGTAGCTCGGTCTCTCATCATCTGAGTTCGAGTTTGATGGGGATAACATATCCGCTAGCTCCCCGTTGGTCACTTTCGATAAGTTAGCCAGTAAGTTCGCTGTCGATTGCTCAAGCGTTCGTCGCTTCTCCATATACATCGACGCCATTGACTCAATCGTTGGGTTGCCATGTTTTGCCGCGACCTTATTCCGGTAGTACTCAATACAAAGCAGCGCTCTCGCCTCTTCATCTTTTGTGGTCAGTACCCGGCCTAGCAAAGCATCTTTCCAATTCAGTTTGTCTGACTCAAACCAAGCAATACAGGCTTTCTCAATAAGTAACCCAAAATGCTCATCGTAATACCGTATCTTGGTTAACGTGAGATGTTCACCAACCATCATCATCGCGTCCACCAAATATTGGATAACAGTATTGGCAATGTCTCTATAAAATGAGTCCCCATCTTCAGGGATAAGTGCGGTGACTCTTGCGGCAATTTCAGAAGTCCTAGAAAAGTTGCTAAGAGGGTTGAGGCGTATCGAGTCTCTTGGGTAGGCTGGGTGCCACATAATATAGCGCTCAGGTTCGCCCATCATTTCACACGTTTCTTTCGCGATTTTACGTATGTCTATATCGCCTTTAGGATCGAGAAAGATGCAACACTCTCCCCGCAAAATAAGCTGCTTAAGCACCAAATCAAAGAAGCGGGTTTTCCCTGAACCGGTAGCACCTGCAATGAGCGTGTGCCTCTGCCCAAGACAATAGATATCGAATATCAATCTCTTGAGATAAGACGCCCTGTATATATCCCTTTCCTTTACTGACGCGCTGCTTGCCAATCAATTCATGTTTCGTTTCGTGATGTCATAGATAAGCTGAGTTTCAGCATGCGACCATTCGTTTCCCCATCCCAGAAACAAACTATTTTCAGTTGGCTTTGACATTGCTAATGACCTTCTTGTCGGTGATCCCGAATAGCTTCATGGCTTTATCACTATTTGGATCGACAAACTCCAAGGGATACCCTTTTAATTTGGACTTCTTAATATAGATATCGACGCCACGCCTACCGAAGACAAACCCAATCACCACACACCCGAGTGCAAACATCCAATAGACTCGAGTCGGCAACTCAAGAAATACGGCGATAAAAATCAGGCCAACGCCGCCAACATCTACGCTAAGAAAATTCGCCCTTCGTAATTGGTACGATAAGGAAAGTTGTACTAATTGGGGCTATCACTCATGGAGACGTACCTCCTTCGATGCCACCAACTCTGTGTGAGCATTAAATGGCGTTATTCCTTCAATTCCAGCCCCTGTTAGCGCTTTTTCTACGTCAAATATACGTTCTCTGGGTACAACCACACGCCCATTTTCGATGGAAAACTTAAACTCTCGATGGATAAACTTGGCGAGGTGGCAGTTCATCGGCTGAGCCCAACTCGTTGGAAGGCTTTCTAGGGTATTATCTTGAGTGGGTACAGAAGATATCGCAGCAGTTGCTTCCAAACGTTCAGGGGCGTCTTCGCGGGCAGGGTTTATTTCCGATGGTTCGTGTTCAACAACCTGGCACTTCATCATAGATAAAACCCTATTCACCGTTTCCAGCGAACTCTCATACATTTTTTGCTGTTGTACTGCCTCTTGCTCTATGTCTTCTGGCTCTTCATCCGCAACACACGTAGCCTCTGCAAACTCGACACACTTCGGTTTTTTCGGGTGTTCTTTAATTGAGTAGAGTTTACTTGGGTCCAATATCAAGTCATCGACATTACGAACTTTTAAACAAGAAAGTTTTACCGCTTTCTTGCCATCGCCAAAAATCTCTGGGTAAACATCAAAGAGCAGTTCGTCACCATTTTTGAGCGCCATTCCTTCTTCAATCATGAGCTTTGCAAGCAGTTGCGATGAACTCGGTATTGTGTATCCGGTCGCCAACACTTCCTCCATTAATAATGGAACCACTGCTGACCAGACCAAATAAAGCTGTTTATCGACATACCATACTTGGGCGCTTCTCGCATTGACCAACCATTTATTGGTCAGCAAGTTATGTTTCATCAAATCACAAAGCACTTCAGAAATAGGGATTTGCTTAAGCGCTTTAGTCATATGACTTCTTCGCTTGAACAGGTCTTTTATCGCAGAGTCACTGTCCGATTCTGCAACAATTTTGGACATAGGATGATCCAAACCTGCTTTCGCGACAGCAGAAAGCATGGCTGAATGAATATCATGGCCATCAAAACAATTTCCCAACCATGACCATGTTTCTTGTGGGATTAGACGCTGCATGACCATCAAAGAAGCATTTTCATGTTTTTTATGCCGATGCTTGCGCCAACGGACGAAGTAGCGTTCCAATTGATGTTTAGACGCTCATTGATAAATGGTGTCCTCACTATGTGGGTCCCATTCTATGACTTGCTCAGCCTCTTCGCCGTTAGTTACCATAACGTCAGTTAATACTTTGCCAGCGTCATGAAAGAGGGCTGCTAAAACCGTCCCAACTTTCCACTGTATTTTTGTTTGCTGTGTGTCCGCTACCGTCCCAAGTCCAATAGGGTACTGTGTGCTGCGCTCTTCTCATTGCCCGTCTGGCTACATCAAATGAATGAGAGACTAGCCCTCCGCCAGATTTATGGTGTTTCACTTCCGATGCTGGCAGCAAATCAACGTATTGAATAAATAAATAGATACATCACAGGTCGGATATAGCGGTCAAAATCCTCGTAGCTCAGTCCCAATTCCGTTCGGATCGGCTTTATTTCTTGTTGCAACCGCTGAATGAGAACACTGGGCTGGACAGTCGGAATGCCTTTGGGGCTAGGTAGGTGGCCAATAACATAATCCTCTAAGGTATCTAATCCATAGCATTCCTTGACGTCATTCTTATTCTGGAAGAACTTGGACAATAGACCGCTCAACATAGAACCTCTCTTCCTTGTCTATTTGGGATTTTATACGTACATATCCATGGTACAACCCACTTTCTGATTTCCTAAATTTTCAGTTTTACTTATAGGAAGACGAGCTGTTAGCGAAATGAGAGGTGAATAGAAGTAGGCATTCGAAGCTGAAATTCGCACCTTGAGGAAGGAGCGAGACCCTGTTTTGAGCAATGAAATGGGGGGAGAACAACCCCCATTGTTTTTTTGGGAAATTTTACTTTAAGTCAATTCAATCAATAGTTTACGTTAATTTCAACCAGTGCGAACTTTAAAAGTTTACCATCCCTTTTTGTAGTAATGTTTGTATACGATTTTTGGAGGAGTCTTCCTTTTTCTGTTTAGCCCTGAGGCTGATCTCTTCCATCTCCATTTCTTTAGATTTAATCGACTCAATTACTTTCTCAAGGATAGGGGCGACAAGCTCTTCAGATTCGGAAGAATCGGTCGCAACAATATCGCACGCTGTTTTTAACTCATACAAGTCTTCTAGCTCCATAGATCGCCCTTCTTTCTGAAGCTGTAAGTTCTTCAATAGTAGGGACTCTACATCCTTGTTCGCTTGCTCTATTTCTTCCTCAGTAAAGCAATCAAACCACTTGTAGAGAAAGCGGACGTTCTTTTCTCCATTCTGACCGTCAATAATTTCATAGCCAAGTGTGCCACTGTCACTCGTTAATATTTTAATCCTCCCCTTAGAGGCCTCACTTTCTGAGATTGCAACTAACGATGGCGCAATGACACGACGCATGAAAGTCGCGGGGGATTTATATGTGGGCTTCAATAGCTTGCCATCGACCCCATAGACACCATAAAGATATTGAAGCTTCTTAATTGAAATAGGGTACAAGCTGCTGCCTGACTTAAAGCGAGACAGTAAGTCTAAAGTTTTCTTAGAGTGCGTATCTGACAGCGCCAAGTATTGCATGTTATTAATTAGGGCATAGCCATTACTCTTGGCTTTAGCAATATAGGAATCGCGTAGCTCAGCATTGGGAACTATCGTTAAGATTTTTTTCTCATACTTAATTCGAGAAAACAGAGGTGCAAAATCAAAGTCACCATTTGATTTTTCGAAACCTACCACCGTTTCGTTCAGTCGCCTCGCGGGAACTTTTAAAATAGAGGAAAGGTGTCGAGTATCATCTATGCAAAAAAATTCGCCCATTTCTTTCGCGGTAAATTCATATCGAGGTTGCGCAGGTTTGCCTTTCTCTACATTGTATCCAACAAACCAGTCTTCGGCTCGCATCTTTGTAAAGAGTAGAGACAGAACATCGCACATTTTAGGAGTAAGAGCCAAACTCGCAAAAACCATATCATGTGACTTTACATGGGTTTCAGTACCTGAAGAATTTTCTCTGATAATATGGGAATGATCGGTAGAGGTGAGAGTAACATTGTTCGTTTTTTCGTTGACTGACATTTGGCTTTATCCTGATTAACACTCCATGGCATCGTCCAAATTCTAAGATAAAGACACGGAAAACGCCAAAACTTGGTTACTATACGCCAAAGGTTAGTCACTATAATAGGTATAAAAAGTGAAAAAGGACGTTTTATATACTATATTTATGAATTCTTGACGAACTTCACCCTTTTAGGCTTCGGAAATTAGCCAAAGCATGAAAGCACCAGTAAAAAGTCGCCAACGCCAAAAGCAAATCAACACACCAAAATAAAGTTACTTACGCCAAATCTAAGTCAACACGCCAACAAAACGTTCTGATACACCAAAGTTCAGTCACTACACCAACATAAAGTTGCTTACGCCAAATTTGAGTCAATACGCCAACAAAACGTTCTGATACACCAAAGATCAGTCACTACACCAATGTAAAGTTACTTACGCCAAATCTGAGTCAATACGCCAATGAAATGTTCTCAACGCCAAGATAAAGTGACTCACGCCAGTCAGCAGTCATGTACACCAATTTTGAGCCAATTACCCAGCAAAAAGTCATCCTGCAAAGGAAAAGTCACCGACGCCACTTAAAAATCCCAATGCCAGTAATAAGTTTGCCACACCAACTTCTCGCTCATACACCAAAAAAAAGTGAACAAGAAAAAGAAAAGTTATTAACGCCAAATCTTGGTTGTTTGCACCAACAACAAGTCAAAGTACGCCAACTTAAAAACAATACGCTAAAATAAAATCACAACACCAATCTCAAGTCAGTCACGCTAAATAAAAATCTTTACGCCAGAGATAAGTTTATAAAAGCCAAATAAAAATCCATCGACACCAGTAAAAAATCAATTCATGACAACAAAAAGTCTAGTGACACCAAAATGAAGTAATAAAACGCCAATACAAAGTCAATTTACGCCAACTATAGGTTATATGATCATTTATTTTATTTTTTATTATCAGCTATTTAGGTAGTAAAAATGTCATTGCATAGGTTTTATAGGGATCATAGTGATCTAATAGATAATTTATAGTTGAGTTTATAGTTACTTATAGTTAGCTCTGTGCATAAGTGAATAACTGAATCGCTGCGCTCTTAAGTTATTCACTTATACACAGAAACAATAAAGAGATTTCTTTCAATTTTAGAGAAACTCGTTTTTTGTTCGCACGGTATAAGCAAAGAGACCAACTTAGGCTTGGGGGAGAGTGCTATGTAGATCTCATTTCAAGATAAATGAAATCATTATTGATTCATAATCTTGTTTTCGTTTCATTTAGCTATTATCATTACCACATGATAATGATGGAGAATGCATTGTGAATGAGGTAGAGCGGCTTAAGCAGATTGCATTGAATATGCAAAAAGAACAGTTAAGCAGAAAGGAAATCATCGAGAAACAAACATCA
>NZ_CAKLDM010000004.1 GCF_921294215.1 Vibrio marisflavi CECT 7928 | reverse complement strand
GAATTTAGAATTCGTAACCAAAGTCATAAAGACTTAATTGCTATGTATCTAACTTATGAAGATATAAAACTTCAAAGAGAAACCAAGCTACCCACTAAACTTAAGAAAGTTAGGGTAACTGCTGGTGGCTTGATTGCGATTAAGCATACAAGCGCACTGGATGACAGCTTTAAGATAATTGATGGATATAATGACCAAAGAAACTCTCTCTATGATGGAATTGATCCAATTGAATCCACATTAGAGCTTAATGGCCACCTCTATGATGAAGCTGTAGTGGAGCTGCATAGAAAGAAAGCCAAAGAAAAGAAAGGGACTAATGAAGCGAAAATTAGACCCGAGAACGAAGACTTAGTTAACTAAATACATAGCTAACTAAGTACTAACCGAAAGGTATATAAAAGGAGAAAACTATCAATCAAGGAAGAGAGGTGCTAACACGGAAAATGTTGGCACTCACATCTTTTAAACATCGGTCCCCTCTAATACCCAGTTACCCACCTCTTCATGCTGTTCTAACATTTCTTGAGTAATGATTTCTTCATGAGGTATGTAATCCGCTAATTGAGTGAAACAATACGTATCCCATCTATCTGGAGAAGGTATATTGAGTTTTTCCTTCATTTCCTTCTTGGGCATCATGGCCCAGGCACCCGTCTCAGTAATGCCACACGGTATCTTTGAGGCTTGGTCCTTAGTTTTGGTACTGCGGTCTATCTTCATTCGTCCCTGGTTAACCGCATCCCTGGCCATGATGTTGGCAAACGCACGCTTATTCACAAACCGTTTCTTGTCTGCGCTGGTGAACATCTTAAGCCCCCAGTGAATACGCTGTACGCGGCGATTGTACGTGCGCTCTAAGCAAGTGGCCGTGTCATAGCCTACCCCGTCACTATCAACCACCAGCGTGATATTAGGGTATAAATCCTCACTACACTCCGCATGAATGATGTCAGCAAAGCGAACAGGATCAACAGTCGATGGTTGCTCAAGCACTCGCTCGTTCTTAACTACTCGCTGCATTCTGTCTCCACCCACTTTGCAGATATTGATAATAGAGCGGTCACGGCCATTACCAACGTCACAAGTGGCCACCCAGCCCCATTCATCCGGTAAATCCACATCCACTCTGGACGCTTTCTCTAGAGCGGTATAACTAAGCAGCATACCGGCGACGGTCGTCGGGAACTCGCCTTTAACTTTGATTAGGTATTCAGGGGATTCAGTGCCGCCGTACTCTAGTCGCTTACTGATGATGAACTTGATGCTTACAAACGGGCTGTGCTCACTGTTAAGTACGATTGGCGTCCAATCGCCTTTAGGTTTGGCCAATTCATGGTGCGTTCTATAGAAGTAACCCGACGGTCTGGTGGGCTGAGAAAGTAACAGCATTCTGTTATCAGTTTCAGTCAAAGCACCCGTCATGACAGAGAACGCTTTATCAGAGACACCCGAGGCCTCATCGACAATTAGAAACAGTCTAGCCGCATGCTCACCCGCCAGTGCTTCCTCATTACCAATGCGACATGATTTCGCACCCGCCTCCCAAACTCCCTTGGCTTCCCTGGCATAAAACGTAGTATCGGTAAGTATGAAATACTGCTGTAACCACCCAAAGCGTTGAGTCAGTTCAATCCAACAAATCTTTAGATATTTCCATACACCTATTCGAGTCTGACGCTCGTTGTTCGCCACAATGATTACGCGAGAACCAGGGAATAACACCATGTAAGCAATAAGCATCGCCGCAGTCATATGTGACTTGCCGGTACCGTGGCCCGAGCTTACCGACGTTCTAGAGCCCTCTTCTTGTACAGAGGTTAGGATCTCTCTTTGCTGGAAACTTGGCTTCAAATCTATAACTTCAACGGCAAAGCGTATCCAGTCGTAGCGGTACCGTTTAACAAAGTCCCGATATCTTGGATCGCTGAGTATGCTTCTTATCTTCTTTTTGGCCATAGTGCTAACCCATGACCTCTAAGTTATCTAGCGAGTCAAAGTCATCAAACGCTTTGGTTTTTTTAGAGCCGTCATCGAGACTGTCATAACCTTTCCCCTCCAGGCTCTCACCGTTCTCTCTCGCTTCTTGCTCTTCTGCTAGCTTCTGCAGCTCTGCAATTCGGTTTGGCTTCCACTCATCAAGAATGGATTGCTGGTTTTGTCGGTACTCTAGGCTTATTTGGTCCAGCTCTTCTAGAGTCATTCCGTCGTCCTCGACTTCTGGCTCTGCAGTCGCGAGTTCGTGTTTAGCTTCATGAATCAGCATTGCAGGGACTTTGGCCCCTAACTTCTCGATGTGGGTAGCGGTGGTGACTGCATCCCAATTGTTCTTAGCTCTTTGCTGGAGTAATTCAGTGACGAGCTTGGCTTCTGCTGCTGGTAACAAACCAGGTAGCATCAATTCGGCTACTTTCTGCTTTCTGGCATCAAATCGACGCTTGTTCTCTAGCGAGGCCATATTGGTGATGCTCACTTCCAGCTCTCTAAAGCGCTGGTTGAAGCCGAACAGGTACCGATAAATCACTTTGTCTATGGGCTCATTGTCTTCACCACCATCATTGACGCTTTCAATGCCTTCCCGTTTGAGCCTGTTCAACTCATTTACTCGCCCGTTTATGGTCTTGGTCATTGTGAGTAGTTGAGCCCTGGCCAGGAGCAATTCATGAGTAACCGATAAGGGATCGACTTTTGAAACTGCATCAAAGATTTCTTCATCGATGTTCGCTAATGCGCAATATCCACCATGCACACGATTGGGGACCGAAATGGGATCATCTATGGCATCAAATTGCGCAGAATGCGCAGTTTGGGTTCCCCTATTTGTGCACATCTCTTCTTGATGAGCGATCGTGTGCGCACTTCCCCGCGAATTGTTAGCAGTTGTTTTGGCTGACCTTTTACTCTTTTTTGTGCTGGTGATGCGCGAATACTCTTCCATTTGGCGGTCGTAGCGATCGAACAGGGATCGGAAGTCGCCCCTTTTTCGCATTTCACCCACATTACGACGAAATGACGCCGGCTTAACGCCGATTTCTTTGGCGTATGCCGCCATGGTTAACGAGGGATTTTTAGTGGCAAGAGCAAGGAACTTAGAGACAACTTCTACCCAATCATGCGTGGCCTTACTCGGCTTGTTCTCAGAGCTTTGTTGCTTCTGCATTGCCAGTATTTCAGCTTTTGTCGGCTTCTTGAGGTACCGCCTCACCGACGCATACTTGAGCCCTGCACGCTCACAGTAATCAACCAATCGTAGGCCAGGTTCATCCATAAGTAGCGCGTTAAACGCCTGCTGGTGCTCCTTGTAATTGACCTTTGCTCTAGCCATTTGACTTCCTAAAAAATAAACATGTTAGGAATACTATTGCAATTCAAAAGGCAATAAAAGCCCCGAACTTAAAGGGCTGAATCAGCAAACCAAGGAATAAAAACGAGACATAAATTCGTTTTATTTTGTTGCAAGGCACATCAAGCAAGATACAATCCGAAGCGAGTGTAACGATATTTAATGCCTAATCGGCTAATTGAGATAAAAGGAAATAACGATGACTAGAGAAGCAGATATAACCATACCAGCTCATGATCGCCTGGTGAGAGAGAAAGAGCGCCAATTACTAACCAGCATTTCTCGCAGTCAAGCTTGGAAATTAGAGCAAGTTGGACTATTCCCGAAGCGCAGAAAACTATCTCCAAGAGGAAACACTGTTGTTTGGCTACTGTCTGAACTCAATGAATGGATAGCAAGTCGAGAACAAGTTAAATAATAATGCCTACCCCCACTAAGGCAAAGCGCTGCATTGATACGGAGCAATACCTTGAAAGCAGCAACGAGAAAGAGACAGCGAGCATTGGCAAAATCACGTAACCGACAGGCATTTTATAGGGAGAACCAAGTCGAAAAAGGATTGTGCGCACTGCAGGTCCGGTTATCTGCATACGCTCACAACAAAGCGTTAACGCTGTCAGTAGAACGGGAAACGTCGCTTACCAACATCTATGCATTAGCTGTAAAAGCAGCCAGGATGGCCGGTGAACTGCCAGAGCCACACGCCGTGGTGCTCGATGGCGAGTTGATTGGTACCAAGCAAATAAGCCCCTGGTTGGAAGCTGATGTGGCGGATAGCTTTGAAAAAATGGCCAAGAAATACCATTCAAGAACGGTCGCAATGAGCGCCATTGTTAACGCTTATTGCGACTCGCAGAACTAGGCTTTTGCTGAGGTTATCATTGTGCTAATGACAATCTCAGCGGCCATATTGCAGGCCTTGTCCATGTCTTTGGGCTCGGACAAGCCCAGGCGATGACGAGTGTTGTCTATCATATGCGTAGCGGACGCCTCAAAGGTTCCAGCGCTTGGATGCCAAACCTTTACAAACCAGTTTTCTATAATGGTCTGCTTTTGCGTCCAACCATCAGGCACATCACTCAATGGCTCATCCCACACCACCAGCTTAAGTAGCTCTTCAAACATGACACAACTCCAATAGCCTTTTTTCTAAGTGTTCATGAGCATCATCGCTAACATCATTACCTTTAACCGATAACCCCAGTTCTTGACCGGCCACCAGCGCGGAGCCACTACCAAAAAAGGGATCGATAAGAGTTTCACCCTCATTGCCACTTTGGTGAATGAGGTCTTTAAATAATGACACTGGTTTTTCAGTTGGGTAGCCCCTATGAACACGTTTGTGTGCCAGCACGTCAGGCATTCCAAGGTCTTTGAGCTTTCGCTTGCCCTTTTCAAAGAACAATACAAACTCATACCTGGCGCGATAGTGATACCCCATTCCCATGCACATTTTGTCCCAAACAATCGGCTTCCAGAACTTAAACCCTGCAGCCTCGGCCATTGGCTTAACGATAAACATCGTTTCTTGGTCGCACATTAAATAGAAATGGCGATTTTTCTTAAGAACTCGGTATAACTCGGTAAGTAACTCAGGGAATCGCTCATTGGGGAAGACGCTGAACCATAGATTGCTCGACTTCTTGGATTGCTTGAGCCTGGTTGTGGTCCCTTTCTTTCGGTGCTTTTCAAGGGATTCATAGGGTGGATCGGTAATAATCAAATCGACACTTTCATCATTGAGAGACTTTAGCCACTCAAGCGCATCTTGTTTAAATAGTTCCATTACTTGAGGTTTCCTGGTTTGGCGTGCACGTTACAGCTGAGAGTGCTTCTACTCGTTTTACTTCCATGGCTATCTTTTGATTTTCGACGCTTGGATACAGCACCAGCCAATAGAACGAATACACTCCCCCAATAAGGGAGAGTGATAAGGTAAGCAAAGCTGTAATTGCAAATATACGAAGAGCAATAACCATTGCTTTTAATGACATTACGCCGCTCCCATTCGAGCGATAAGCTTACTTGGCTTGAAGTAGACGACGCGAGTTGAGCGAATGCCTAACGCCTCACCGGTGCGCGGGTTCTTGCACTTGCCTTCTCTCACTGTGCAATGCCACTCACCAAACTTACGAAGAATGATCTTTTTGTCGTCTCTCAGAGCGCTAACAAACGCAAGCTCAATGGCATTAATCGTATCTTCAATTGTTGCTTTGTCAGTGTTCCCAACTCTTTCAGCAATTTTAGCGATGATGGCTGGCTTATTGATTAACTCACTCATAATTTCCCTCGATTCTAGACTTGAACTTGTTTGCTGGGTGAAACTTCAATAGCGAACGTTCTTGAATTTCAAACGGCTCTTTTGTTTTAGGGTTTCTTCCCATACGAGCGCGTTTATGCACACGACTAAAGCGACCAAAGTTAACCAGGGCAACATCATTCCCTTTATCCATCACTTCTTCTTCAACGATTTTTAAGAAAGCATCTAAAATGTCGGTGGCTTCTTCTTTGTGTATTCCTACACGCTCTCTGATTTCGCTAACTAAGCTTTCACGCTTCAATACTTTCATTGGCCAGCAAGTCCTTATTAATCTCTGCAAGTGATAAACCAAGCGACTCTGCATATACAGTGATCGCCTCCAAGATGAATTCCTCTCGACTGGAACAATTGGCTCGCTCACCAGCTAACCGGATAAGTTCACGCTGGCTTCTGCTTGCTTTGAATCCAATCTTTTTGATACCAAACTTCTCAAGCTTGCGTTTGTGGCGTGCCTGTCTTTGAGCTGGTGTGAATGGGATTTTTTTGGAGTCTTTTGATTTCATTTACAAGAGTATACACATTCCTAACGCCTTAGATAGATACCAAACAAAAAAAGGCCGCTTTTGCGACCTTTCAATTAGTTATATTGTCTACCCGTTCCGCTTGAACTTGGATAAGTGTCCGAAATACTGTTCCGGTACCGGTAAGGGCTTGTTGAGAGTCTTGGCTCGTTTCCCCGCTTGATAGATGGCGTTTTCCCACTCATCAAACGTCATATCTTTAAATCGACTAACTGGATTGCCGTCTTTGTTTGAAAGTATCCAGGTTCTCTCTGCATCACCATTGGCTATCGGCTCGCCGTCATCGTGAATCAATTCAAATAACCCTTTGGCCGGTATATAGCGAAGTCTAATCCCATAAATGGCACACAGTGAATCCACCAGCGCAGAGGTAATATTGAAGTTCTCATTGAAGATTAAACGATTGACGATAGGCCTCTGTAGTTTCTTTATCTCTGGAGTCCAACCAAAGACGATACAGCGAACGTTAGGGGGATTGATTTTATACCGGACCTCTAATAAGCCAGCATCAAAGAGATCGCGCATAACGCGCCAGTTCACGCGGTCCTTAGTGATGATGCTAGATGTCTTTGAATCGAATTCACAACGCCAGCCGCCGACTAACCACTTATAGGCCGTCGCTGAGCCCACTTCATTGTTTGGTAGGTAACTTAACAGCAAGTCATCTTCATAAAGCCAATCACACAGGAAGTTGCGGATTGATTTTGTGCAGTTGAGGCCGTCCAGGTCTAAAGGTTTTCGGCCTACTTCTCGGTAATGTTTGGCTAGCATAAACAGCCCTTTTTGTAGGTATTTCCTTATACTCTACTTTTACCATCAAAAAAGGGCAAACTGAGATAGCTAGATATCTGGGCTATGCAAGCCTCAAACCCCTTACTAGCTACCGCATAATATCCAAGCTCTGAATACTCTTCGAGTTTCTGCTTTTGCTCCTTACTGACTGTTCCTTTATCTGTTTTTACTTCCAGGAACATGCCGTGATAACAACCTCTTGGTAGTGGTAGAACAATGTCAGGGGTACCTTTCTTTTGTCCTTCATAACGCATATAAGACGCCGTTTTTGCGGCCCTATGCCCACCGTTCGGCACTGCAAAGATATGCGGGTAAGCCTTGGGAAACTGAGTCTCAATAGTGTAAAACAAGCGAACTTGGAGCCAATGCTCGGCCAATTTGCCATCACGCAGCGAATCAGGCACCTTAATTCCTTGAGCTAGCCTGGTTTTATGCGGGGACTCTAACTTGGTCCCTTTCACTGCGACCGCCCTGGCAATATCAGTATCAGAGCGAAGAATGGTTAAAGCCCAATCGGGCATGGAATCAGTGGTCACTGACAAGGCAGCTGGTGCCGTATTTGCTGCTGCACATTCAGGGACTTCCACCAGCGGTTTAACTGCTCTATTTAACTCTTTAAGTGGGCCGTCAATGTCAAAGTCGCCACCATGGCCAGCTTTGACGCCCCGTTTTTTCCATTTCTTACGCTTAGTCACTTGCTGCTCAACAAAATCTAAGCCAAATCTAGGTGCTCCCTTCCCCATTACCGGCCCTTCCTTTTCGATTTACCTTTGCCAGCGTTCGCCAGCACAAAGTTGGTCCCAAAGCGTTTATTCACTCGATTCACCGCCGCTTGGTTTCTAGGAATGAGCTTTTTAGCATTCTCTAATTGATTGACGACGTTCACCAGCTGGTCTTGATTGATGAATTTGCTTAAGCGCTTGCCAATGTCGACGACTTCTACCGCCCTGGTCCAATCGAGATCTAACAGCCTGGCGTTACGAACGATGTTCCGAGTCCTAGCAGTACTGTTTGCTACTGCAGCTTCAATTTCAGAGACAGAAAGAGATTTAATGCCTGATACCAACGCATCATGATGTTCTTTCGGTAGTCGTATTGCTTCATGAACTGATTCGGGGATCTGCAGCTGGCCGTTAGTGTCAACGAAAGCAATATGGCCCTCGCCCCTAGAGTTCATAACATGAGCCAGGCCGTAAGAGTGATCAGGTTCGATACCACCATCAAACAAAGCAGTCACACGGCTCAAGATGTACGCCTTCCAGCCATCGGCACTAAACACCGGCTTAAGGTCGTCATGTTCTTTCATCAACGTTAAGTAGAGGTTGTCGTTTTTAACTTGCTCGTTTTCTTGATTAAGCATGCCGATGTAATGCAATTGCTCGTCCAGGTGCTCGATGAAGTTTTTGTAGTTATCATCAGCGTTTAATACACCAGCTTCGCTAGCTTCATTCTGACGAATTAGTGACTCTGTAAGTTGAGTGAGCCCTTGAACTTTCTCTCCTTGTTTGGCGTGCTCTTTTTCAAGCTGGCTGTACTTTTTATTCAGAGCCTTATTCTTGTCTGCAGCCAGGGACCGTTCGTTATTCACTCTTTCAAGATCGCTCTTAAGCTGATCAAGCTCTTTCTTGTTAACAATGCCACCAAGTCTAGCCAATTCAGCTTTAACCTTGTTTTGTACAAGCGTAGGGATGCCCTCTATCTCATCATTCGCGAGCTTCAATGCTTTCTGCAGCTTTTCACGCTCAGACAGTACAGAGTTGAGCTTTATCTTGAGTGATTCATTTTCACCAGCCAGGGTTTTAGCAAGTTCATCAGACTCATTTCGCTTGTCTCGCATGTAATCAGTCTCGGCATAAGCACGACTTCTTGACTCTAAAATTTCTGTTCTCTCATTGAGAAGTGCTTCGTACTTGGCTTTTAACTCAACATCAGCAAAGCCTTGACGCTGGTTTAGTTTGAATGTTTGCTCATCAATGATGTGCTGTTGAAGTTTGATAACGTCGATTTCTAGATTATCAACGTGAGGAAGAACCTCTGCAGGGATATCCCACGGAAGATCTACAGTGAAATAGTGCTCTGATTGTGTTTGTTGCATGGTGTTTACTCGCATAGACGGGGGGAAGCGAAATTAAGCTGCGAATTTGAGCAAGCGCTCTTCTAAATCGTTCAGCCAGATAAAAGTCTCTGAATCTTTTGCTCGCCAGGGTAAGGAACTCTCAGAAAGCGCATGCATTACATCGTACCAATCGCTCCCGCTCTCGATGGCGATACATCGGACTGAGAAGTGAAAGAGATCGGGATTGTCGGTAAAGTCGGTTTCTTGGATATCTTCACGAAGATTATGCAGAGCGCGGTTCGTCATTCGCATGAGTATTTTGTGCAAATCGATAGCTTTAGGTGTTTTTGCTTTGGCTTTTTCTTTGGCTCTTGTCCTGGACATAACTACAACACTCCTTCTAATACGCATTTCTGAGGATGAGATAACTTGGAGCTATCAGCGAAGAACAACCACTCTCTAGGCACCTTTGTGATTTCAGCAATCAGCTCAACCGTTGTGGCCTTTGGCTCTGATTCGCCTTCCTCTATTCTTCTGTACGTAGCAGGAGTAATACCAAGGCCTGCAGCCATTTTTTCTTTGGACAGATAACAATGTAAGCGTGCTCGTTTGATTCGCATTGCTCTTTGACTCCGGTGCTCTGGCGAGCGCAATTGGTTAATCTTTTCTGTTACAGCCTTCATAAAACTTCCTCACACTGCTTGCTTTCAATAGCTCTCGCTCTTCATCGGTCATGCGAGCGTTCCTTAGTTCAACTTGCAGTGCTGTGATGCGGGTTTTCGCCCAATCCATACACTGCTGCTGGTATTTAATGATGTTTACGTGATCGGACAGGTCGTATCCGGTGCCTTCGCAGACCGCACACTCAAATGAGCGAAATAGCCCCTCAATCTTTTTAGAACCGTCACATGATGGGCACTTTTTTAACTTATCACCCGCTGTTTTTGGTTTGGCTGGCTCTGGTTTGTCCTGGACCTTAGGAAAGGAATCAAGAATTGATGGGTTGTTCTTGTCGCGCTTCTTCCTACGCAAATCAAGAAACGTACTCTTTGACATTGATAGTTCATCTTCCATTCATTCCATTCCTAACGCCTTTTGTGTGATACACATAATAAATTAAACGTTAGGAAAATAAAACCCTTGAATGTCATAGGATTTTGCCTTAACTTAACCCCTGCAAACAAACTGGTTTCATATGAGGAACGAATAATGGAAATGACAGCAAAAGAAAGACACGCAAAGATTCAAGCAAATGTACGTGCGCACACTGCCAAAGTAGAGAGAATGATTGACTACTCAGTGATGGTTGAAGTGAAAAAAGGCAATAACGACGTTGATGCAATCGCATCAAGACTGAGAATGAAAGTCGACGTACTGATTAAGGAGCTATCCGATAGCCTATTCACGCTAACAGACAGAACGTTATCACTAAAATAAAGAATTCTGGGAACTAGAAAGCCGCCTTCGGGTGGCTTTTTTTATGGCTATCGACATCGAACCTACCCGCTCAATTGCTATATACAGACAATCCTAACGTGCAACATGTTATTACCCCAATACAGGGCGCACCAGCAAACGAAAGAGCTTTATAGCCCTCTACGGCGTCACATAGCGAACTTGGATTCTTCCCATATGATCGCGGTAGTATTCAGCCTCACCCGCTATCACAGCGTCGCCTAGAGCGTCCTCCTGCTCTTCTTCGGCAATACGGGCCTCTAACCATGCCATATTGGTCCAACTCGGCTCCAGGACGTCTGGCTTAGTCTCTGCGTCCGTTTTAATGACATAGCCAAGGTACTTACGGAAAGATTTCTTTAACTCATAGCCCCACTTGTTATGCAGGCCAATAAGCAGCTTGGCACCCGAACCAGAGATATTGCCGTTCCTGGCTGCTTGCTGCAGAGATTGAACTGTTTCAGCATCTTGCTTAAAGAATTTCTTATAAAAAGAGAATGATGGGATTCCCTTATTAGTTATATTCTTTCTCTCTCTAGAGAGATCATTTGATCTTCTACTGCAAATTTTTTGATCTGTCTCAGCCTCTTGGCCCTTGTTATTGCTGGGATTAGAGCACTTATTCACTGAGGACCGCCCCGACTGCAAGTTTTGGCGATTAATACGTTTTTTAGCGCAGCTCAAAGCGTAGTTATACACACCAGAGAAGACATTTTTTAACTCGCTCACCTGGATCGTTACGTCTCTAAGTGTTTGACCAGTTGCCTGATTTCCTCTTGTGGTACGGCTAATTAACTTGAGCGATTGGACGTGATTGAGAATGTTATACAAAGTGCGCTCTTTGATGAGCTTCACGCCAAAGTTTGAGGCATGTTTGTTGTAGATAGATAAAAGGCGATGTGATGACGCAAAGCAAGTCGCACCGTACTTGAGTATGTGCTGAGAGATAGATTGCATCATGCATGCTACTTTGCGCATGTTCGCTGGGAGCGTGAGAGTGATATTTTTCGCTTGAGTCCTAAACCCACTGTTGATGAAATCAGGGTTTAGCTCTACATAGCTCATTTCATTGAGATTCATGTAAATTCCGTCTCTATATTGCCACGAACAGCGCCCGTTGCTATAATTGACGGGCTTGCTGTCTTACATTGTTCAAAAACTTAGTCGGTTTTTTGGTACCACTTTTGTTGATACCCTTTGTTGCAGCGCAGGTTAGTTTTCTAACCACATCACGGAAGCGCCAACTTCCGTGAAGATTTTGGAGAAAGGCTGAACATTTCGGTGTTCGGCCTTTTTTTATCCCTGCGGCTGGCGCCATTATTGATCATTCGCCACATGATCTTCAAGCATTTGCTAGTAATGAATTCCTAACGAATAAAAACTGAGCACATTCCACCCTCTGCGTTTTTTGCTCTTGATTAGTCTTTTTTTACTTCTGTACTATTCCTAACACCAAATATTTTGTGGGTAAGAGTGTGAACAAATGAAATCAAAAGAATCGATAGTTTCAGAGCTGCAACAGAAAGCAAACGAGGTATTACAAGCCAGGCGACGCAAACAGGCACCAGCGAAAAACGCCCCTGTCGTTCCTAGCGAGCTGTTAATAACTTTGTCTGGGTGTTACTTCCGAATCCACCAGCAAAAGAGTAATGGCGCACTGACTCTCATTGTTGATGAGAAGGCGAACTTTGAAGCTGGAGTAAATATTGTTCGTGCGTGTAGCTACATTGTGGGTGTATATGATGCCGTTTCGATTTGCGGCTGGGATTGGCGACCATTGCGCTATAGACGTAATAAGATTTTTTTGAAGGCTATTTGTCCGAAAAATGAGGAATGATAAGTCCTAATTAGTACATAAATCATTGACCAGGTAGCACCGGTTTTTGCGTAAAAATAGGCACAAAGAACCGTTTTTATTGGATCTTTATATTGCGATTCAGGCCCAAAATGGATCTTATATTTTGGGCCAGTTCACAATTAGCTAAAGCGTCGACGTGTACCTGAGTAATTTATCTCATGCTTCATCTTCTCGCCTGTGGCTGAAACGGTAGCATTAGCCGGCTCAAACGTCTTAAGCTTTTTATCTCCAACCGACTCGAACATCATCGAGATAACCTTAAGATCTCGCTCTGATGACAAATTGCTTATGGCATCTTTCTGCTCGGTAGTTAAGTAAAAAGGCAAGCTTTCTACGGCCTCTAGCAGCATATCCTTGCCTCGTTTCAGTGCCTTAACTTCCTCTTCTAGTGAAGCGTTCACACCTTCTAGATACATGGTTTCCGTTTCCAGCTCTGCTATGCGCTCTGGATTAGCAGTTTGACGACTAAATGACTTGATAATGTTATCTGCACTGTCATCGTCGAACCCATTGGACGCCAGTGATTCGAGTAACTTATCGTGTTGCTGGGTGCTTTCCATCATCATTTGAGGGTGATCGAGTGACAGATAATTCGGCTGGAGTACGTAGTCCATCCCGTAATAGTTGTTCGTGATGCACTCACCACCAGCTGAACTACCATCGCGACCACTCGTAGCCCAGGACCAACCCCCTACCCCTGATTTAATCAAAGAATCGATAATTCGCCCCGTTGGCGTATCGAATATGTCTTGTTCGTGAGTCACAATGCCATCATCACTGCAGCTCAACGACGTTGTGCAGTTTGAAGGGACATTTTCAACAACTACTGGACGACCTTTGATATTAATCACTTCGGTTTCGCCAATACTTAACTTGTTCGCTCGCTGCCTGGGCTGGTGGCCATAGTAACCATAAGCCTCGCCAAGCCTTAACAATTCATTGGTTTGCGCAGCTTCAATCATAGACTGCACCGCTTTGATAACGTATTTACGCTTGTTACTGTTGAGTTTACGACCGTCATTAAATAGATTGAATCGGTCCTTTACCTTTCGAAGTATTTTTCTTTCCACTGGTTTATTCTCTTAGGTCTGTTAGTAAATCTAAAACTACGTCACGAACGTAGCGCTCTGCATCCTCTGGGGTATCCATCCCTAAAGACTCCATCATGCCCTTATCGTCCGCTACTTTTTTGGCAAGCTCCCCTATTACCTTCTTAGCTAAATCAGGCTCCATCTCTAAAACTGAGGTATACAAGTGCGTTTTTAACGTTTCACTCTTATTGATTGGTGAGTTTTCAATGAGATCTAAAACGGTAGCCAAAGTGGTTGCGTAGTTAACATTGGACTCTTGAGCGGCGGCTTCTTCTTGCTGTATCGCTGTATTAAGTGAGTTAAAGCGAATCTCGAATGGCGCATCCTCGTCATGCCACACTTTCCCATCACGGAAAATAGTATGGATATCGATTGCCCTTTTGATAAAAGCAACGCAGGCACTACGAATATGATTCGCTCTTAGTGCTGCTTGTATCGAAGTTCTAAAAAAGCCACCATCACCCAGGCCACCACTTAACAGATCGCCAAAACCAAGCAATGAACTATCAACACCTAAAGCACCAGCCATTCGCTTTAGATGAAACATGATGTCTTCAATGTGGTTGATATTTGGGTCCGTAGAGAACGTTTCGATTTGCAATCCACCTTTAGAGCCACCTAAAACGGGAACTAACGTATTCATCACTGTAGGCAAAACACCGGTTTTTTGAGACTTAGTGACAACCTCTTGCCTGTCTTTTTTCAATTGCTCAGCGATTAAGTTGATGTACTCTGCAGCCCTGGCAGCGTCAAGGCCGTCAGTGTTCGCCGTGATTAGTCGGTCAATCATTGCAGCATTCACACGACTGGAGCCTAATGAAGCTATGGCTTGTCGAAGCATCGACCAGGACTCAAAACTTGTGTGCAGCATCGATGTGCCATAGTTTTGAGTTTCTATTGGCTTTCTAGTGTGAGCATCGGAATAAAGAGAGTACGTTTCACCAGTGTAGTTGATCGGCTCTATATCCATATCGGGACGCCAAACCGGCATTTTTAACGGAATTAAGGCCCAGGGCTCAGCAAGTCGAACTTGATCGCCGTTCCTACGTGTTTTTAATTGCTCAGAAGTAAACCCACACAGCTGGCCACTTCTCTCATACTCTCTAATCTGATTGGGCAATGTGTAATAGTTTGCCTCTAAATGCGTAATACCTTTGCCTTTTTCGACATACGGCCTCACGTAGTTAACGCCATACACTGCCATGGTGTAACACCAGTTCATCAAGTTGGCATTTATGGGCGTAATGAGTTCTCTATTGAGTTGAGCAACGTATTCATTGAATTTGTCGTCTTTAGGCTTTAGGTATACCGACATTCCCCCTGTCGAGGGTACCGATAACGCATTGGATAAATGGACATCAAGCGCAGCAGACATCGTGCTGTCATCTTCCATCTCTTTGTAGACGTCATAACGTAAAAACCTATCGTTAGGCAGCTTACGCATGTAAAGCCTGTCGGTATTGCTTCGGCCATTAGTGACAAGCGAGCTGTTAGCATCTGGAGTGTACTTCTCCCTTTCATGAAAAGCTGAGCCAGTATAGCCAGCTCCACTTTCATAAGTGGTGCTGTTCTCTTTGTCATCATCAGGACTGTAAAACGGAAACGCTACCTTTAGGACTGAGCCAAAACTCATCTTGTCGTTCTTTGACCGCTTAGCCATTTCAACCTCAAAATTAAGACGTTTTTGTATCTGTAGGGGTGGTTTGATAATACGGGAACAACCAGTGCAGGCCAGCGTTACACACATATTCAGTTAATTTTTACCCTTGTTTAAGCTCTTGCTGTTAGGAATACTAGGCCGGTCCTATAAAAACTTTTTTCATTTAACAAGTGGCGTTTTTCTAGGTGGGGGTAAGCAAAAAGTCGGGCATTCAGCTCGGCTTTTTTTTTACCTTTTTTTTAGGTTCATCAGGGAATCACAATGGGAATTAACTTCAAAAATGACATAAGGAAAGCAGCCAGCTTTTCCGAGCTAGTGGCTCTGTTCGAGCGCTTCCTGGTGCTTGATATCAGCGATACAAGAAAAGGGAAAACTCGCGTTAAAGCGAATGATTTAGCGGTACACATCTTAAAACGAGTCGATGGCGACTACTCAAAAATTAGTGATGAAGAGCGACTAATGCTCAGAAACTACACCGGCTGGGGAGGCATTGGCGGTTCAACCAATGAATATTACACACCAAAATGGGTGGCCCAGGCGACGTGGGATGCATTATCTGCCTACGGCTTTGAAAACGGCTCTGTATTGGAACCTGCAGCTGGCGTTGGGGTATTCAGTGAGACAAAACCAAAAGGCACCCTGGTTACTTCTATTGAAATGGACAAAACAAGCTCTGCCATCAACCAAATTCTTCACCCAGACGATCACGTTATCAATAGTGGTTTTGAACAGGTGGCCTCAGATCCCGACATTGAGGGTTTTGACCTGGTAATTGGCAACCCGCCCTACGGCGCTCGCGGCGAAAGTGCAATGAAAGATAGCGAGTACAAGTCCATCAAAGATGCTGATCAGTATTTTGTTACCCGCTCTATCGACAAGGCAAAAGCTGGTGGATTGATTGCTTTGGTGCTTCCAACTCGAATCGTCGATAAAAAGTCACTGCGTAAATGGCGTTTATCGCTCTCGATGAAAGCGGAGTTCTTGGGTGCTCACCGACTGCCAACGGGTACCTTTGCCGATACCAGTGTTGTGACTGACTTTGTTATCTGGCGTAAGCATACCGAAGAAGCAAAAGACAAAATTGATAACGCCGGCGCGGATTTATTGAAGTCTTCAAGCGTTCTTTGGGATACCTGGATAGATGGCAAGTGGTTTGACCGTGACGGTAAACGCTTCATCAATGGCGAACAATCGGTGCAAGGTACCGGTCGCTTTGCTCGTAAGATTGTTGATCGCGGCAATAGAAGCAATGAACAAATAGCAAAAGCGATTTCTCACAAATTTGATACTCGTATTGCTTGGGATGAGCTTGATACCGTGGAACCTGTGAGTGATAAGTACGGCGAAGGTGACACTCGAATCCATAACGGCAAGCAAATGATTATGGAAAATGGCGAATGGGTAGCTTTTCCTGATGCCGCCAAAACTGGCAAAGTAGATAAGGCAACCTATGGCGCTGAACATACAAGTGAAGTACGAGCGTTAACTGGTTCATACCATTCAATGAGCACTCTTACCGTTAGCCAGGCACTTAAACTCAGCGAAGACTACTCATATTTATGCGAACCTCAATTTAAAAAGCTTATTAGGGAAGTTGAAAAAGTTAAGCCTCAGTATCGAGACCATGCATTCCAAGGGATCATCGCCGGCAAGCGAATAAAAACACTCTCGTCCATGGTAGCTGCAGGTGATGAGAATGAAGATTTTCAGACCGAACAGTTTAGAAAGCAGCTGGCCGAGGACATTATCGATCTCAAGGCTAAGTTTGGCTCTCGCGTCTCTGGCATCGATGGCGTGGATGCATCATTGCTATCAGATTGGCACTCCTATCGTTCGTCGATCGACAAAAACGGCAAAGTTTCAGACTTACTCAAAGGCTCACTACGCGTAGAAGCTACCAGACAGTACAACAATGCCGATATTGGCGATGTGCTTCACTTCTGTTCTCGCGAGCTGGCTAAGACATCGGTCACTATTGAAGACATTCGCGCATACTACAAGAGCCCACTCAATGATTTAGATGATGATGCCCTACTCGACCAATTAGCCGCAATGGAAGGTGTGGCGGTCAATAACGATGGGACCATTTCTGCCATTCATCACGCCACCAGCGGTCATATTACTTCAAAGATTAAGCTACTTACTGACATGCTTTCAGCAACAGAGAGCGAAGCAGTAAAAGCGAATATTCAACGTCAAATGGACCTGATTGAGAAAAAGCGTAAAACGATATCGCTTAACAAGGTCCACATGAAACTCACTGACAAGTGGATACCTAGACACGTTTTACTGGAGTTCCTACACGATCAAGGATATGCGCACTTCCAGCTAGGTAGCTTTACTACCGATGAGGATGGATTCGAAGATTTTGAAGTATCAGATCAAGGTACGACGTTTACTGGGTACCGGTGGCGAGACGGCAAGAAGATCAATAAAGAAGATGAAAGCTTTGAACGGCAAATTGAGTCTTATCTCAATACTGGCGCTGTTCGTGGTGGTGCTGACAATGCCGGCAAGGCGGTAGTTCGTGAAAGAATCCGCAATTTAGATAAAGAATTTTCAGCGTGGGCAGCAACCAGCGAACATGCCGATAGCCTAGAAAATGACTACAACAACAAGTTCAACTCATGGATAGAGCCAGAACATGATGATACAGCGTTAAACCTGGAAGGTGTTTCCGGTGCTGTTGAGTTAATGCCTTACCAAAATACAACCATTCGCAAACACAGTGCCGATGGAAACGGGATCTTAGCGCTTGGTACTGGGTTAGGTAAAACACTGACCGGCCTCGGCCTAATAGCGCATAACTTGCAAACTAAAAAAGCGAGTCGTGTTGCTATCGTGGTGCCTAAGTCTGTCCTAGAGAACTGGTTTTATGAGTCCGATCTGTTCTTTGGTGAAGAGAACTTGGGCGACAAGGTGTTCATTGGCCTTGACGTAGAAAAAGATGAAAACGGCAAGATTCTACGTGAAGCAGAGCTAGACGATGACGGCAATAAGAAGCTCGACAAGCAAGGCAACCCAATACTGAGAGCCAAGCTAAAAGTTGACACTAACGGGAAAAAGATTGCTAAACAGCTGCACGATTTAACTCAATCCAATGCTCGCGTCGTTGTCATGACAAAAGACGTCTACAACCGCATCCCATTAAAAGACTCAACAATCTCTGAAAATGTAATGGATATGGTTGATGCGGGATTGGTGGCCAAGAGCAATAAATACGTAAAAATTGCTACGAACCATCGAGAAGCTGAGAAAAATGCCAAGTTCAAAGCCAAGCACGCTGACGATGGCACCAAGAAGAATGAAACACTGCCCTACTTTGAAGATCTGCTTTTCGATAATGTCATGGTTGATGAGGCTCATGATTTCCGAAATAGCTACAAAGGTGGTGGATATGGCAACCGTCTAGCATTCCTACCTAATGCTGCTCAAGCCGATCGCGCTCTCGACATGCAGATCAAGAACAACCACATTAAGTCGAGAAATGATGGTAAAGGCGTATATATGCTAACGGCCACACCAACCGTTAACAGCCCTGTTGATGCATTCAACATGCTTAATCAGATCTTGCCGCCTGACGTATTCGCAAAAATGGGCATTGTAGATTCTGATGATTTCATTCGCTTATTCGGTCGCACCGGCGAAACTGCAGTTACCAAGTTGTCTGGCTCAGTTGAAACCAAGGAAGCACTTTTAGGCTTCCAGAACTTACAAGCCCTACGTTCTGTTTTCGGTCGATATGTCACAAGCAAAAATATTCAAGACGTCGCAAGTGATGTTCATATCCCGGATTTAGACACGGCCACCAGCTACGTCGATATGAGCGACGAGCAGAAAGAAATCTATGAAGAGCTACGCCATCGAGCTGACGCCCTTAGTAATCCTGACGAACCTGAAAACAAGGACATCATAGAAGAGCACCCAGACGACACAGTATTTGGTTTGATTCGAAAAATGGACCAGGCCTGTACTGATATGGACCTCTACAACCAAGTGATCACGTATCGCTTTGCAAAGAGTAAATTTAAGGCCGTTCAAGGACTGCTTGAAAATCTTCCTCAAACAATCAGAGTGAAGCGCGAGCAAAGGGACGAAGCTGGCGAGACCGTTATAGATGCCAAGGGCAAAGCTAAAATGGAAACGGTCGACGTTCCTGTAGAGCACGACCTAAGCATTAAGGGCAAGTTCGCTGAATTGGTATTAACACAGGAGCTAGACGGGAAGTTCTCAGCATTGGCCGATAAAGCCAAGTTGAAATTCACTCACCCTGTTTCTCCAAAATATGCCAAGTTCCTAGAGAATGCCAAGGAAGTCTATCTAGCCGGTGGCAAGCAGCTGGTATTCACAGAAGAGAAGACCCAGCACATTAAAATTGCTCGCATTATTGCTGACTACGTTGGCTGTAAATTGTCAGAAATTGGCATTCTCAACAGTGACACAGTTGCAGGCAAGAAAGGCTCTAAAGCGACAGAAGACGATGAATCTGATGGTTTAGAAGGTTTGGCCAAAGCTTATAACTCCGGTCGATATAAGTTCATGGTACTGAACAAAAAAGGCGAAGTTGGTATTAACTTGCATCATGGTACGACTGATATCCATCACTTAACGTTACCGTGGACGCCATCCAGTTTAACTCAGCGTAATGGTCGCGGTGCTCGCGTGGGTTCAAAAGCTAAGAAGGTCAATGTTCACTACTACGCAGGCAAAGGCTCGTTTGATGCTTTCCGTATATCGACTATCGAGCGAAAAGCGAAATGGATCTCTGACTTGTTCAATGGTGATGATGACTCCGTAGATAACGGCAATATGGATGATGGTAGCGAAACCGCGATTATGCTTGCTGCAGATCCAGAACAAGCGAAAGCAAGAATTGAGCAAGCCAAGAAAGAGCGCGAACGCAAAATCAAACAAGAAATGCAGCGTGTCTCTGGTATCAACGTGAGTAAGTACATTAAAGCAACCATTGCAGCCAAAGCGGACACTGCACAACTCAGTGACGATATAAAAGAACTTTCGGTACAGATTGAGAAGCAGCAAACAGAAGTCGAAAACTGGAAAAGTCGTGCTGATGGCCAAGTCGGTAACAGCTGGGAAGCGAAGCGATTCAGAGAAGAAAAAGACAAGCTATTCAAACTGCAGCAGTACAGGATTAAAGCCCAAAAAACCATTGAGCAATCCAAGAGTGCTGCGCAAACCATGAAGCGATTGAAGCCGGCTATCCAGCAATCCATTGATGATGGCACTCTATCCGGTTACGAAGATATCTTTACCAATGCGGCCAACTACGCCACTAAGAACGGTGTTGTGGTTCGTAAAGGCTTTACTTACAAAGCGAAGGCAAGCTCTTCATGGAGCAATGATGCGCCCGAGGACGATATAGTAATCACTATTACAGACATCGATCGGGTTAAATCCTTAGTGTCAGGCATTTTGCAGTCAAAGAATGATGACGTAAGCGTTAAGGGCTCTTTCAAAAAGATTCCAATTGAGAAGTGTTACGAGCTGGCCGATGTAAACCAGTCAGAAGCCGAACTCGAAGCGCTTGCAGCTGGCGGCGTCCCTCTTCATCAAATTGCTAACACGTTTGATAGAGAAACATTCTTTAAGTATGCAGCCGAGGGTAAGTTTAAGAAGTATGGCATGGATTCAAGCCCGTTAATTAAAACCGTTGATGGAAAATTTAAGACCCAATACGGAATGGATCTTAAAGACGGTGCAACGCTTGTTTATCCAGACCCAACAGACAAAACAGTAACCAATGCAATGCTCAAACAGTTGGTTAAATCCTACGAAGACATTGGTCGGGACCAGTTAATCTCAGAGTTACATAGGCAATTCTTCTTAGGTCGAGATTGGGAGCAACAAGTTATCGATGCGGGTACTCAAGCAAGCACTGAGGACGTTCTTACTCGAGTAAACTTGGAGTTGTCACAATATGAGACTTCTCACCAAGACGACTACGAGCAAGCGCTGAGAACGTCAGCGGGTATGTATTTTGACTCTCACCCATACGTTAAAGCGGCCAGCACTCACATTGATAACCTCAAGTGGTCTGGATACACCAACCGGAAAGAAATACGTAAGACTGCACTTGGCGTATTCGGTGACTACAAAGCAGACTTGCGAGAGAAAGCCACTGCACACAGACAAGAGCTGATGGACACTGCTTTTGCGGCGTACACTGACTTAGTAAGTAACGACCCAAGTCGCCTAAAACGCTTGGAAGGCATTGTCCCTCTAATACGTAAATACAAGGCAGGCCATGCGTTTATAAAGGCTTTGCGTCCTCTGTATGATTCCAATGATTCAGTTGCCCTTATAGAAGTTGCTGCCGATCTATCAGTGCTGAAACGAAGTGATTTCACTAATGGCGATGGACTGGCTTTGCTTTCTGGTCATGAGCTAAATACGATTCTGTATAAATGGGAGTCTGCATTCAATTACTACCGCTCAGACGTACTTCAAGAGATCGATGAAATCTTAAGTAAGCACAGTGCACCAGCAAGTGAAGTGCCACTGACAGAAAGGCAACAAGCGAAGATTTCTGAGTTAAACAACGGCAATATTGATAACTTAGAGTCACTTGGCGATAAGTTGAGTGAACTTAATATAGTGTTGAAGCCAGTAACGGAAGACTTAGCGTGGAAATCTAAACGCGGCAGAAAGACGTTCTCAAGTGCTATACCGGCGTATAGCAAGTTTGCTCTACAAGACCTAAACGGTAAATCGGGTGCGCTAGGTACTTGCTTTGCTGGCAGGGCAAATCGAGAAAATAAGGATACCTACAAAGCAACCTATGGAGCGGACGCAAGTTCTCAGTTTGCTGGAAGTTGGTGGTTTATCGACTCGAAATGCGATTTAGACGCCCTATACACACTACTAAACAATGCTTAAACAACGGAGGTGGGGAGCAATCCCCATTCACAATATGATTACTGAAATTACATTGCCACCAGCGGATTATTTTAAAAAATTGATTGACGAAGTAATCACAGATGCAGGAACGGAAGCATTTATAGAAAAGCACTTGGCTGGAATTAACAAAGTGCTGAGTGACGACCCGTTGAGCTATCGAAATTACGGCGCGTATTGGTGGGCGATTAAGAAACTAATGAATGAGCGCGGCTATGAGTTGGGTGATGACGAAGACCCAATTACGTCAAATCACTTCACGTATTCAGATCCAGTGACGCTGCTTTGTGCTGCTTGGGCATACCAAGATGGTCAGATTGAAGATGGCTACATGTATCAGAGCAAACACACGTATCCTATAGTGCGAGACGGTGACGAAGACGATATAGAAGACTTTGAATACTCACTAGAAGACCATGATTTAGAGGCGCGTGCCGTCAACCAAATATAAAATTCACATTCTTTTGTCTACAAGTGTTGACACTCATGCTTAATGTGTCTACACTTGTGGACATGGTGAGGCATTCTTACCTGTCACGGTTTCCGTGACTGCTCTTTTACAATGAGATCTGAACTTAACCTTACAGGGAGAGATACGTATTAAGTACCATTCCAAGAAAGAGGTGAACGACGCAATCACTTATGCTGTTGAACAAGGTTGGCGCTTCGTAAAGAAAGGTAACGGACACACAGTTGCCATGCTGCTTTGCAATGACGAGACTGAGGGAGAGCATAACGCAAATACATGTATGATTCGTGTGTTTGGTTCACCAAGAAATGCAGGTAATCACGCTAAAGCCATAAAACGCTCAGTTGATAACTGCTCTTGCTAATACTAGGCCGCACTAGCGGCCTATCTTCCAACTTAGTTCGGAGACTCTGGTTCTTGGTTCGAGAGGATAGAATGAAAGAATTTGAATTTGCACTCGTAGCATCTAGCTTAGAAAACATCACTGTAGAAAACGGTCATATCGTATCAGACGCGATATATGAAGCAGGCGCAGACGACTGTACCGTTACATCTAAAGGAAACACGCTGATAATTGACTTTATCCGCGAATCAGACAACTACGAGACGGCTGTCTTGAGCGCAATAGCTCAAGTAAGCCAAGTAGAAACATTAACAATCAAAAGCGTGGATGCTGGGCAATACGTTGGACTTTCTGACGCTGCCGAGCTATCCAACCTGACACGCTCTGCCCTGTCTAAATTCAGTAAGGGCGAACGTGGGGATGGCACTTTCCCTACCCCTTTCTTACGGGTTCAAGGGAAAGCACCACTTTACGACTGGGCTGAAATAGCTCGTTGGCTTGAGGCAAAAGGACTGGTTGAAAGCGGTATCGCTGAAAACGCCAGAATAACGGGCAATATCAATATGGCCCTAAAGCTACAACATGGAGAACTTGAAGAGGTTTCTCGCTACGTATCACTCATTCAATAGAACCAACCTAATAGGTTTATAGATCTCACTTTGCCACCAGCATGCTGGTGGCTTTTTTTTACCTGTTTAACTGGTTTCAACCACTTCATAGGAACCGTTGCTGGTTGGTCTAATGACCTGCATCGATGCCAGCTCTTCTAGGTATCCCTTCACTTCCTTTTGTTTGACGTACGTTCTGAACTCATGAAATATCGACCTGTGAGACGGTGAGCAATCACCATTACGTAAAGCAACGCACATGTAGTCAATGATGTCTTTCCTTGTAACCACTGACGAGACAGTTGAAGACACCGACGTTTTGACAGTTTTTGTTTCTTCCCTTATTTCCGTCTCATCCCTTGTCTCACTTGACTCCATACGTACAGGAGCCGCGCCCTGTACTGCTGCGTAGCGCTGCGCCATTGAGGATTTACTTAGCTGGGCAAGGCAAAGCGTCATTGCAATAGAAATAACCTCTAGTGAGATAGCAATGATCAATATAATGGGCGTGGAGAACGAAGATAAAAGGCTGTCAGAAGTTACAGAAGCAGATTTTCCTAACTCCTTGCTTAGCTGTTCTCTCTTGCTTGTGATTTCCTCGGTTGTTTTAGCAGCTGGGGTCACTTGAGTAACGGATAGCTGCTTAGCTCTTAGGGTTTCAAGGCCAGCTATCTCATCTCTCAAGGACTGAATTTTTAGCTGTGTCACTTTAGCCGCCTTTGTCTCAGACAAGGCACTCTCAATACCGTTTTGTAAAGAGAATACCGATGCTGCAGTGCTGAGAGCAATAAGAGCAAAACTTATCACACCAAGTAAAAGTGCCGTTCCCTGCCCTTTTCTGACTATCTTAGTGATGAGTGTTGGAGTGTAGCTTTTGACTGTATCAAACACGACGCCAATAAACGCAAATGCAACAGCCATTCCAGCCGACCCGCCCAGTGAATACATGAACGAGACGGTGAGATACATGCTGATTGCAGCGGTCGTATACAGTATCAAATAACAAAAAGCTTTATGTAGAAAGTTATTTTCAATATTATTCATAATGATTAATCTGAGTTTGGTCGGGTTAATCTCGCCTCTGCAAGTGCCAGCTTGCAGAGGCATTTTTATGTCTGAGACGCAGTAAGACAAATACGATACGGTGATAAATATAGTAATAATGCAGTTATCAAATTAAGGTAATTACCTTATTAAGATAATTGTCGAACTAAGATAATTATCCAATTAGCACCAATACAGCATTGATGTCATTACCCTGTTAATGTATTTACCACATCAAGATAATTATCATATTAAGATAATTATTGTATTAATATAAATTGCACCATTACCTTAATTATCATGCGATTGTATTTATGCTATTAACGTATTGATCATGCTGTACAGCTCATCATCAGACTTTTCATCTAAGAGCTTGGCCATTAGCTTCACTAAATCCGAACGCGTTAGGCTAGTTGTTGTTTCGCCGTCTTTTTGATAAGCAACCATGTTGAAGCGCTTGAACTGACGGTCTAAAAGCTTTTTGTCTGTATCCGTTAATGATATCGACACGGGCTTAGTCAGTTCTCTATTTGCCTTTGGTCGGCCAACTGGGTTAGGTGGAGAACTCAGCTCTTCGGCACTATCAACAAACTCAGCTGCGCCCTTGTCCAATTGCTCTTGGCTCTTTTGGAGACTTTTCCTAGATAACTTCATCGACTTCTTCCACCAGCAGGGTTGATACTTCTTTTAGTAAGCAGCTAACTTCTGCTTTCGCTTTAGAGTCTTTCCACTCATGGACGCCAACAGCCTCATAGAACGCATCACGATGCGCCTTACGCTCTGAAATAACAGTGTTCATTAGTTTGAACTCTGGGTATTCCTTTAGGAGATCTTTAGCAATCTTTTTCTCTGCTTGAGAATTGGTTGGAGCCATGCTGATAAAAGTTGCCACTTTTAGGTTTTCGTTGTAATCGCGAGCGGTTTCAACAGTTTCAGCCATATGTTCCAACAGCTCTAAATCTGCAGTGCTTGCTTTTGTTGGCATTAGCATTACATCACTAGCTAACATCGCGCTGCGCATTTCGCGGCTATCGCGACCAGCAGCATCAACAATCACATAATCGTACTTCTCAGCCTCACGTTGAATTTGCTTAGTAATGTTTCCATCAAGGCGAATGCAAGGGAATGACTCAACGCTCTCGTTTTCTTCTCGGCGCTGCGACCATCTATACAGGGTAGACTGAGGATCGGCATCAATAAGGAGAATGCTGTTAGTTTTTCCTTTATACGTTTCGTTAGCTAGCGCAACAGCCAGATTAACAGCTGTGTTAGATTTTCCGACACCACCTTTTTGGTGGCCTAGCAATATGACTTTTCCCATACTGAACTCTCTCGTTAGTAAGACAATTATCTTAGTATCTACAGCACTTTAGTATGATAATTATCGAAATACAATAAATAGCTTAATCTAACAATTAGTTTAATAAGATAATTATCATAATAAGATAATTACAAAAGTAAGAGAGATGCCCAGCTGGTGCCTAGTAAGAGAGTGAGGGGTGTTTTAGAGAGTGCGCCAGATACGACGCACAATAGGGGAGGGTTATTTCTTGTATTTGTTGATTGCGTACAAAAGGGCTTCTTCGACCAGTTCTGGCTTACCGAGTCCCTTTATTTTCTTCTGATAATGAATCACATCTTCAAAGTCAGCCCAAATCGAGTCACGAACAAAAACCCCTCGCGTCGTTCTCTTAGGTGCCTGTACCGCTTTATTGGTTTTAACTAATCGTGGTGCTTTAGGGTTTGGTAACTGACCTTCCATTAGACTTCTACTGGCTCTTTCATCTTCTTCCTTCATCCAATCAAATCGCTGATCTATCATTACTTAACCTCTATCAATACGTGAGTCATTATTTGCAGCATTTCTCGTCGTCGATCTCTGATTAGGTTCGATCTATTTAGTGCATCATCAAAAATACTTCTGTAGTGCTCAGCTGCTCTCCCATAAACACCACTACTAGGAAGAATGAATGCGCCTTCTTTTTCCATTAACTTGGCCAACTTTCTTTCTCCCTTTCGCCTGTAATCAACATCGGTAAGAATGGTAACAACCTGCTTTGATTTTGCTTGAGCCCTTTTATGAGCATCAATATAGGTAGCGTATTGGTCCCGAGCTGGCTTTAAGGGCATGACAATCAATTTGCCTTCTGGCACTTCCCAATCAGCTGCTTGATGGTCAAATATAATTACGTCCACATCAGGCTTGGATTTAGGTATTGCATCGGTTATTTCAAACGGTAAATTGCCACTCTTCTGATACAGAGTGGATGTCCCTTGAGGGTCTTGGCATATGACTAAAGCCTTTTTGCCCAGTTCAAGTGTCGCTGCAGCTAAATTTATGGCAATCATTGACTTCCCTTGTCCGCCTTTTGGGTTCCAAACATCAATAATTTTCACTTGTATCTCCAGCTTTGAAAATTTCTTTACCAATGCGCATATCATCTTGCGATTCAACGACTAACGCGCCGCTGACTATATTGTACAATTGTACAGTTGTACAGTCTACTTGCTATTGATTGAAATCTTTTTAGCGGAGCTGTGGACCATTACCCTCTCGGCATTTCCGAACAATACCTATTGTGCATTCACCCTTTGGATATCCATATCAACCAAAACCACTTGCTCAATTAAATTAGTCAAAAGGCTAATTTAACGACAAGGTAATATCACTGATCTAAGTCATTGACACTGCCTATATTAACAATGATTTAGCCCCGTATAATTAATATAAAACGGCTTGCCTATTGAGCTTTAACGGATTTTATGTCGCATCGATCAAAATAAAAGGTAGTCATTTTGCATACCTAAAATATCACGGCTTAGTATTGAAATGTGATGCTTGTTGCTTATATTATCCACGCTGAAAATGAAGCATGAAGCTTTGAGCCCTCTAGTGTGGTGGGCTCACCCTAAATCACCCAAGCCTTGTTGAGCCAACTTGTAGTGATAACCACTAATTATATTAATGAAATGTAAAATTATCGTAACGCATAATTTCCGCCTAATAACCCAATTCCTTGCCATTAATCGCAAGGATATAAATACAAGTATTTGATCGATAATTATGAAAATAGGAATTATAGGCGTTGGCAAACTAGCAACCGCCATTGTGGCTGGGCTGACCAAAACAAATAAGGCAACTGAAATTGTTTTGTCACCTAGAAATATGGAAAACTCCCAACTTTTATCTAATAAGTACGAATGCGTTAAAGTTGCGAAAGATAATCAAGCCGTCGCTGAGGAATGTGATTGGATTTTTCTCACTCTACCACCCTCGGTGGCTGTCCGAGAAATAGAACAACTCACATTTAAAAGCGGATCGTCTGTCATCAGTTGTGTAGCTACTTTGTCACATAGCGAATGCAATCAACTTATTGGGAATTCAGTTAACGTATACAAAGCATTCCCTTTACCAACGATCGCAGATTGCAATGGACCCCTCGCTTACTATCCGTGTGATACAAAAATAAAACCATTTTTAGACGGCCTGGGAGATCTCTTTCCATGCAAAGATGGAAAAGCCTTTCGTCCTCTAGCTGCTGCAACCTCACTAATTGCTAGTCACTACGCTGTCCAAAACACACTGCATGATTGGCTTGTAGAAAACGATATTGAACCTGCCGTTGCTCTGAATTATTTAAACGAATTAATGGACTCGCTGACACATCAAGCCAAGAAGTCGGAAGTCGATTTTAGAGAACTGATTAGTAGCGCCTCAACTTCGCAAGGTCTAAATGAACAAGCTATCAACATGCTTAGTGAGCGTGGAGTATGCCAAGACATAAAGAAGACGCTAGATACGATTCTAAAACAGTTGTGATTAATAGGTGATATTCAATAAATAATAAGTTTGTCTCTTTATTGAATATCAAATATCAATACTACCCACTGAATTAAAATAAACGTCCAAGCATCACAATAATGAAACAAGTACAATATAAATAAGATGGGCTATGTAGATGGACATAAAAAGCGAAAGCATTGAGAAAGCATGCAAGGCTTTTAAAAACCATGTAAGTGAATTCAATGTCAATCATGTATCTGTAAGCAGTTTAAATTTAGAAACTAATGAGCTGAATTGTGTGTGTAGCAACTACGATTGGCACTTAGAGTACTGGGGTACGGGCCTGTACAAGCGGTACGGCAAGCGCTGTGAACCAGGTGTAAGGTATTGGAATGAATTAGACAGCGAACACAGTAGAATTTTATTCGAAAGCACAGAATCTCAACTAAAGGTCGATTTTACTACTAGGCATGGACAATTTATTGAAATATTTTCAATCGGCATGAACGATAAAAATGCCAGAGTTGAAATGTGCGATATAATTCGACATAAGCCAAGAGTTAGTAACTTATTGTATTTAATAAGCAAAGAATACGACATAGATAAAATTCAAGTGCCAAGAGAGCCCACTGCTAACCTAATAAATCAAAATAAGGCATATATTGGCGGTAAGCATTTCAACTTTGGTGACATAAGGTTTACCGAAAAAGAAATGCAAACGATCACTCTAATTTTACAATTGCGTTCAATAAAAGAAATATGCGCTTTTCATAAATGCAATAGAGCAGCAGAAACCAAACGAATTAACAACATTAAGAAAAAACTTGGGTGTGAGGGCTCCGGTCTATCCAAGTTATATGATCATTTAAACCACTATGGCGTAACTCTGTCATGCGCCATTAGTTCTTTAGATTACCCAATCAGAACAAATTTTTAATACAACGTTTTATAGAAATATTTGAATAATAATTAGAGGTTCATAGTGCTAGCTTGGAAACAAAAACTGGGTGTTATTTCTGGTAATGCTTTAGAGTATTACGACATTGCCGTATTTGCGGCGATCATGCCTTACCTATCACACATCATGCAAGAAAGTGGCTTGCATCACTCAAACTATATTGTATGGGGAATATTTGCTCTTCGATTTCTAATTAGGCCTTTTGGTGCAGTTGTAGTCGGTAAAATTGCCGATTCAAAGGGTAAAAAAAATGCTCTAGTTTTAACAAGCACTTTAACCGGTGTAGCCTCTCTAATAATGGCTTGCTTGCCAGTTACCAAACTTGGCGAATCTGTAGCGTTGATCGTACTCTTGCTGCAGATGGCACAGTCGTTTAGTTTTGCCGGTGAGTTCCCAACAATCACACACTACCTACACAACAATACGCAAAAAAAAGAAGCTGGGATCATTAGCTGTTTGATAGTTGCTAGCTCTTTAATTGGCGTTATCTTATCGTTTGTAGTCGTGCTTGCTCTCAAGTCATCACTGACAGACGTGCAAATGCAAACTTATGGCTGGAGAATCCCGTTATTCATTGGTGTAGTTAATATTGCAATTAGCTTTTGGTTCAGATTGCAACTAGTTGAAGAGGTACCATCAAAAACTGATAAGCCCACAAAAAACTACGATTTCTCTGCAGTATTGAGAATGTTTTTGGTAACAGCTTCGGGCTCTGTTGCTTTCTTCATTCCGAGCTTTTCCAGTGGAATTATTGCCGAGTCTCTTCACTTGAAAAATTTCAGCATCATCAATACAGTTATGCTGTTTGTATTTATGATCATTGCTGGCCTGGCGACAGACAAGCTGACTACGCCAAGGAAGGGGTTTAAAGTCGGGTTAATTTTAGCGCTCGTATGTCAATATCCTTTATACTACGCCATCGTTAAAACTGACTCTGCCGCTATTCAGTGGTTTGCGTTAGCCTCTATAACATTTATCTCTGCAATAATACTGAGCAATCTCGCTGGCGCTCTGTTCTCCGTGTCAGATGGAAGCACTGTCAATCTAGGTCTTGGATATAATATTTCATCAGCCACGTTCGGCGGTCTGAGTCCTATTATTGTGCAGTACTTATCTTCATATGGTACCCAGTACGTAGGCCTATATGCTGCTTTAGCATCATTGCCTGCATTAGCTGGACTTTATCTCTACAGTGTTCGCCATAAGTCAGCAACACTGGTCCCAGCAAGTAGTTAGATTAACCTCTCTTCTCCCTTCGGGGAGAAGAGCAGTAACCAGGTCCGATCCGGTTACTTTACTTAAACGCCTCTCAAACGCCTCCTGTTAGCCCCAATCTCTAGTTCCTAAGGTAAGGGCTGCCTCCTACTTAAAATCTTCCTTAGAACGTCATTAAAGCAATATAAATAAACAGCTTATTGAGCGAAGCGACTGTGTGGGAATGTTGATTACCTTCGCGCAGCGTAGTTATCGACATATCCACACTGACTATAGAGATCTATAAGATCTATAAAGAACTATAAAGACTATAAAGACTATAAGATCTATGGTGTTCTGTATCGCATTGATATTAAAGGGCTTATAGGAAAATAGTAGTGAGAAAAGTTTGCTTTTGTGGTGAAGAAAGTTTGCTTTTCATGAGTTTGGTCACTAAAAAAGTTTGCGAACTGTGTAAATAAATGCTCAATAGTGGTGAGAAAAGTTTGCTTATTGCGTAAATTCCATCGCAATAGTGGTGAGAAAAGTTTGCTCGTGAGTTTTGGGCGGTTTATAGGGAGTTAAAAGCAAACAAATCTCACACATATAGGTCATTGTTGTGTGAAAAGTTTGCTTTTAACCCCCTGTGGTTACTACTATGCACAGATAAGTAGGACAATATTAATTTGTTATGAATCAGCAAAAAAAACTGCCCAAGCATATTAAAAAAGGGCATCAGCTCGTCTTTTCCCAGCAAGACCTCACCACTAGAGAAGCCAATTTATTCGGACTAATGATGGCACATATGACGCCTGCAGATTGGGAGTCGGGATCGCCAGAATATAGATTTACCGCAGCTCAGCTCTGCGAATGGCTTTCCATTAACAATAGGGCTGTTGGCTCGCAGCTGAAAGGTGTCGTTGCTCGGTTGCTAACAAGAAATATTGGCATTGTAACTGATAATAAAGGTGATACTGAGTTTGAGTTTACGCCTTTGTTTAGCAAGGCTATCTACAAGGACCGTGTGTTAACGTTAAAGCCAAACATTGAGCTGGAAAGCGAATATATCGAATACAACAAAGGGTTTGCTCTAATCGACACTAAGAGCTATCTAGGCCTTAAGAGGGAGTACACTAAGCGTCTCTATGAAATGCTATCTAGATTTAAAAACAAAGGTAGCAAACTGAACCCAATAGAAATCGACGATCTTCGTTGCTATATGGGACTTGTTACCGAGTCCGGTCAAATAAAGTCTGACAAAGGGTCGTTTAAAAACCCGAGTACAGTTGTTAGGTACTGCGTTAAAGATAGTATCGCAGAACTTTGTAGCAACCCTAAAACCAATAAAGAGCTACTATTCCATACCACAAAAGATGGGCTTGGCTTTAAATATCATAAGAATGGTAGAAAGATTGTTGCAATAGAATTCATCTATAGTTGGATAAATGAGGCGAACCCTATAGAGAAGCTGAATTTCGAAGACGCCAAACGTAACATCACTCGATTAGAAACCAAACGCCTGACAACCGATGAAAAGCTAACTAGTGATGAGCTGGAGCTGTTGATTTATTCCTACCGTTCTATTGGGGAGGAAGAGGATGCCGTTGAAATTGAAAAGCTTTTAGATGAATCTAAGCAGGTTAAAGTTGCCGAAAAAGAGCAGGACAAGTCATTCCTAGACAAGATCAGAGAGCTGAAAAGGATGGAGAAATAGCCCACCCAAAGCAAACTTTCTTCACCACTAATCACTAAAAGCAAACTTTTCTCACCAAACTAGAGGGTAAGCTACAAAAAACCGTAGCATTACCCACCCAAAGCAAACTTTTTTCACCACTATTGCCAGTAAGCAAACAAATGTGTGACGTTTGCGCTCAATCTGCAAACTTTTCTCACCTCTATTAGTGGTCAAAGCAAACTTTCTTCACCACTATCGCCAGCAAGCAAACAAACATGTAACGTTTGCGCTCAATCTGCAAACTTTTCTCACCACTATTGGAAAATAAGCAAACTTTCTTCACCACTATTGCCAGAAAGCAAACAAATGTGTGATGTTTACGCTCAATCTGCAAACTTTCTTCACCACTATTCATGACTAAAGCAAACTTTCCTCACCAGTATTCTCGTTGTCAGGCTCGAAACTGAGTGAATGTTGCGTTGATAAGCAAACTTTCTTCACCACTATTGGCCAAAGCAAACTTTCTTCACCATTATTGGCTTAAGCAAACAAATTTGTAGTGTTTCCCCTTTATCTGCAAACTTTTCTCACCACTATTGGCAAATAAGCAAACTTTCTTCACCACAATAAAAGTAAAGGTACAAATTAAAAAAATAATTTGTACCTTGAAAGCTTCCTTCCGCTGTGTTTACTGCGCTGACATTCTACGGACCCTGTTAAGAGCAACCGAACCGGCTGATTCAAACAAGAATCCCTGATTCCCTTCACTCTCTAACTCTTGGCTTACTCGCCCCAGGATATCGATGAGCGTTGCGTCTCCACCACCAAACATGTCACCGACTGCCTGCCCTTGGTGCTGCAGTTCATCATTGATTGCGTTGGCCATAGATTTAAAAGCAGTTGTCAGTCTTTTTGCACTACGGTTGTTACAGGAAATGAATCGCGCTAGTGCTTCCACTTCTGGATCGTTGTCGCCAAACAACCCAGATTGAGCAAGCAGCTCATCGATGTTTTGACCGCTATCTTTCGCTTGGCGTACCAGCTCTGTAGCTTGCACCAATGAATCAAGGGCTTGGGCGGCTAGGTTTTTTTGTTTCTCAGGCTCCTGTTTTGGTTCGCTTATGGTGATATCTGTCACCTCTAAGTAGTTGACTACCATTGCATCTGGTTGTACATTGTTAGTATTGATGTTGAGGTGCTGTTTAGACCGGAACCGGGATTCGGCACCGCCTAGCGGTAAATCGCCCCGTACGCTGGCAGTATCCTCAACTATCATGTCCTCGTCCTTATCCCATAGTCCATATGGTGAAAGCGAATCACTGGTTTGAAGCCCATTTTCCATATATCGAAGTTGGACACCGACCTCGACTGGTCGCCCGTTGATGACCATATTAACCTTTGCATTTTCCCAGTGCTTTACACCTGTGTGCTTATCTTGATTGTGATCTGTCTGCACCTTTTCATCTGAAAACTTCATGGTTGTTAGAACTTGGCTTAGCTTGGATATCGCCGTTAGCTTTGCTGGACTTATAGCATGAGCGGCTAGAGACTTAAGGCTAGACTTGGAAAGTACAATTGGAGTGTCCATTCGGTCAGGGTTCTTATAGATTGCTGCTCCTTCCATCCCTCGGATATGGGCAAATTCATGCTGACCCTTGTCACTTTCGATTGCAGCCTTCCCAATGCTTATAGCAAGCTTCTGCTCCGCATTCCGTTTAGAACGAATGGTTTTATCGTGCTTGATGTCGTCAAGCTTGGTTTTAAAATCTTCATATTGGCCAGCTGGCGTTTCTATTGTCGGTATAGCATCTTTGTCTTTTATGGATATAGCATCAGCTATTTGATCGGAGGTTTGTTTGTGAACCTCGCCATCTAGGTATTGCATTTCCACAAAAGCACTAGCCGCACCGTTTAGCGCATTCAGTATGTTTCGAATTTCTGGATCGGCCTCTTCTGCCACCAGCTTAACCAATTTCTCGTTTTTGTACGCTTTGGCAAAGACCGCATTTTGCATACGTTCGATAAGCTGTTTAGTGGGCCTTCCGTCCTCTGTTAATAAGCCTGCGGTTGAGTTATCCCCAATTTCAGTTAAAAAACTGTTCACAAATCCCTTATTGGAAGGCGCCATAAGGTTTCCAGCCTCACTCGGTTGGAATTGGTCCATGAGCTTGTTATCGATCCGCTCAGCATCACTAAACGCCGTTTCTGCAGCGCTCATTTGCTGTAAGTCTGACAGGTTTGAGTCTTTGGCAAATTTCGCCCTATCCACTTCGGTTAAGCGCTCTCTCACTAGTACCGGTTGATTCATTTGGGCGACCTTTTCTGGCGTGAACCCATATAAGCCGGCATTTTCAATTAAGTAGTTTTTGTAGTCTTCGGCTTTACCTGTCTTATACGCTTTGATGATGGCCAGGCTTCGACCGTTCCCCGACTCTACGACGTTATCAGGCCCAATGATGGGCGCACCATGCGAGCTCAGCCCACTATCAGCAAGCTGTGCTGGTCTAAGGTTTTGTGAGATTTTGGAGATCTGCATTAACGACGATACTCGTGTTCTGTCTCGAGGCTGCAGCTCTTGAGGAAAGTCTGGGTTAATTCTTCCATCGTCAGTGTTTGACGGTATCAGTTTGCTTGCTTCTACTAGCTTGAAGCCGGTTTTTACTTCGTCCCCTTTGGCTGTCACAACGTAGCTTGTTCTACCTAAATCGGGTACCTTTTGACCGAGTTCCTTAAGCAGAGTAATACGTTTTTGGCTTTTACTCAGTTTGTCTTTTAGGCCTAGATTTCCTTTCTTTAGTTGCTCTAGCAGCTCAGCGAGTTGAGCACTGATTTTGATTTTATCTTGAAATTTCATTATTTGTTGAATCCGTTGGCACTAACAAAAAAGGCCGCTTTCGCGACCTTAGAGTGATGAATTGATAAGTGATGACAGGGCTTTTAGGTAGTTCCCGCGTTCGCTGGGACTCAGCTGATCATCAATGGCTTTTCTGAAATAGAATTCAGCGAGTTGTTTTTTCCATGTATCCATTTACGCCGCCAATTGCTTAGGGTTGTGCTCAAACCAATCGACAACGCCATCTTTGATCTCTTCGAGGTCCATGCCTGCATTGCTCACGTCAAACAAGACATCTTTAAACTGACTAGCAGAGACGCTATTGAATTCACCAGCGCGATATCGAGCGATAATATCTGCGGTTAACTCAACTGGTGGTTGGTCCTCATCAATTGGAGGCTCCTTACCTTTGAATACATCTAGCCCAGTGGTACCAAAGGAATCTTTAGCTTCCTGGTGTAGATTCCTGATATCCAGCTTAACGTCGTATTCACTGGCCATCTGTTCCATATCACTAGGATGCAGAACGACACCATACTCATTGTCTAACCTGGCGCGCTCGTCGTAGCACTTTGCTATCTCGAGTAAATCATTAGGGTTAACACCCTTTGGAGCTTCCAGGGCAAAGAAGTAGATATTCGCGTCCATGTCCTTATCGTAGTTTGTCCCCTCATTGACACTGAGAACGGTACCCTTTGGCAGCACTGGAGCAACGACCAGGCTAAATCCGAGATCCTTTTTACCTTCCACACGAACCCGACTAGTAATGCCATTTTTGGATGCGGCCTGCTTAGCGCTAGAGGCCTTATGCCACTTCTGACCACTAGAGCCAACAAAGCGATCGCCAGCTTTAATCGTGCCTTCTCGTAGCTTTTGGATATTCTTAGCCGTGATTTTGTAGCTTTCTGGCTCGCTTGGCTCTGTCTTTTGAGTGCTGGCCTTAAGCTTTATAAGCAATTCCTGACGTTGGCGAGATTTACGCAACCTATCTGACATCGATATCGATGTGTTGGATAAATCGCTACCCAGCTCAGCAACTTGCTTACTGAGTTCCATTTTTTCTTTAAAGTTCATCGTCGATTAACTCCGCAATAAAGCCGAACATCGCCGCTTTGAAGAAGAAATCATTCGGTGAGACGGTTTTTCCATCGCCCATATGACCATATTCATTTGGGATGGAGTCCCAAGGGAAATTGAAAGCAGGATCGCTAAATACCGGCGTAACCGGCTCATCATGATTAAGACAATCATCAAAAAACACGGTCGCACTTTGTTTTGCTTGGTTTGTGAGTTTAATTTTTATCATCATCGTTCTTATCCTTATATTTCTGCTGTAAGTGCTGGACCACACCAACGATAAATTCAAAATGCTCATGATCATTCACAATCATTTTCCCAAGTGACTCACTATCAGTTAGTGCCTCGACACCCATACTGATGACTTCTGTGGCCGACGCGCCATCAAGTTTGTATGGATTTTTGGTGTTATAGAACTTGGTTACGTATGGAGAAAAACCGCCATCATCTATGGTTAGCTCTCTAGAGCTGTAAGAACCGCTTTGTTTCCTATTCCATAAATCTTGATAGATATCAGGAAGAGGCCTTACACCGTTTGAATCAGTCAATCGCTTTTTCAAGAATGAAATGGCCATTTCAAGCACTTCTGGGTGATCATCTTCAAGTGAATGCGCGAGCTCATGCCATAGCACTTTTTTGGTGAATCCTTCCCCTACGCTGATTGTTCTGTCTGAGAATCGGTAGTCCTGGCGAGCATTACGCACAGTGAAATTGATAGGTTTGCTATCAAAAGCCACCAGCTGATAAAAGCCTGCAGTGTCATTGAGTAGATTCTGTCGACCTGCAGAGCCGGTATAGCTTCCTTTTCGCTGCCTAGAAATACGATTCTTAGCTTTGGCGTCAAAGTCGGATTCAAGAGCTTTACGTTTAGCACTATCAGCCATAGGCGACGTACTTAATAGCGAATCAACGACATGCATCGCCTCAGAGCCAACCTGTTGATAGACTTCCTTGTGTAGATTATTCACCCCTTCATAGATATAGAATGGGTTAATTTTGGCTCTCGCTGCAGAACGTAAGTCAGCCTTACTTCGTTTGTAGACGTCATAAGAACGTGTAGCCGTCGCGGCCATTTCTAACACGCGCTTTTTCTCAGGTTTGGACCAACTTTGAGCATCAATCACTTCATTGATACGACTGTCTTTCCTGATCGCATCACTGAGTCGACTTCTCGCGCCTTCATCTTTCTTGTAACCAACTGTAGCCAGGAATGCATTGCCAGTGTCTACGGTTTCACTCGAATCAACAGCTGAACTTGCACCAGCGCTTAATTTGGCGAGAATTTCTGTACGTTCTCGCCCTAGCTGCAGTCTTTGGCTGAAAGCCAGGCTTTTATCGCCCAGCTTTAGCCCTAGTTTTACAGCTTGATTAGATAGAGACATACGCTCTTTCAGCTGCATTCCCATACTTTATACCTGCAGCGCAGATTGATGTTGAACGTGAGCGGCAAATGCAGCTTCCATCAAACCTTCGTTTTCAGCAAAAGTGCCTTTCTCTTCGAAGTAGGCGTATGCCTTTTCGAGCGTATCTTGGTTTTTGTTGATTTGGTCTATGGTTAAATCGCCTTTCTCATCACGAATAGACTTAAGAGCATCGATGTACTCATTTTCCTGTTCGCTTTCTGGCGCCTCAACGACAACCGGCTCAGTAGATAGGTTGAAATGATGAATAAATAGCATCTGCAGCTCTTGGAAGGTATCGAACAAGCCCAACTCTTTGCTTTCTGAGTAAGCAACGAATTGGTATTTAGAGTTGCGCATCACTGGATAAATAGTGGCATTCTGACCTAAGTTGGAAACTCTGGCGTCAACTCGACTGCTTCCGTATTGATTCTCAACTTTTGTCGCATCATGCGAGCTCTCAACGTCGAAAGTGACGATATGGACAGGAGTTGCACTACCAGGTTGATAATAAGCAGTTTCAGATTCTTGCTTGGCAAGTGAAGCGAGATCAGACTTAGCCTTGTTGTTTAAGTCATCGCTTAAGTAGTCATTGATATCATCGACTACCGACATTGCATCTTCGGGCTCATTGATATTAAAGGGCTTCACTTTACCTGTTGGAAATGTCACGTCTTGTTTGCCCACCTCCAACTTGAAGTTGGTAAACGCTTTTAATCGCTCTAACTGTTCTTTTGATTCATCATCCCACTCTTGGGTTGATATCTCTGCAGGTTTGGCACTTTCTGGCTTTGAGGGTTTATTGATGTACTGATTCTGCACCGCTTCAATGAGTTTTTCTTTCTGCTCATCGTTGAACAGATCATACGTTTTAATGTAGTGAACAAGCGCTTGCGGGTTACTCTTGGCTACTGCAGCAAAAGTATCACCAAAGATATTATGCTGGTCTACAGCATCGTATGTCATTCGGTTGAAATCGAATTCTTGCCCACCAGCATGAACCACTGGAGCATTCATATCATAGGACTTTGATTCTTGAATCCAGGAGCGTAAATCTTCTGCCCAACGTTTCTTGTTCTTTGGCCTTTCGTTAGCAGTACGCAGAGTCGAGGCTAATTGGACCGGTAATGGCTGCATGTCTCGATATAGCCAACTGCGAATCCACTCTTTGCCATCTTTTAGTTGCGCTTCACCAGCAAGTACTCGTTCAATTTGAGTCTCGATGTCATTGCAGGCACTTTTAACGGGATCGAGCTTCGTTTGAGGTTCATCCTCTTCACTCAATAGCCCCGCATCAATAAGATTGGAGAAGAACACATTTGTACTATCGTGGAAGGTACTAGAAAGAACTTTAAGCCATTCATCGAACTTAGGAATATTCGCTTCACCGCTGGTGCCTTTCGTGTCATTCAGCTTTTTGGCAATACGTTGCAAGTCTTCTTGTTCCGAGAAAACTAGCTTAACGCTGCTATCGCCTTTTTCGCGGCGGTCATTAACAATATCTCGTACTTTGGAAGCAAAGTTTTTAACGTCGGTTTTCACTTCTTCGTCGGAGTTATAGCTCTCTACTGCTGGCTCTTCCTTTTCGGTCCCTGGTCCTGGTTTTGTCGCCGGCTTAGCGATAATATCAAGCTCTTCTGCTGCCGCTTGAATCATTTCAGAGTTAACCAGGTCAACAGAGGCTTTCCACTGCAGATATTCATCGGGATCGGTTTTACGGGCCTTAGCTTCTGGCTGTTCACGCAATTGCTTGCTAAAAATGTGCTTGAATTGGCCCATTTTGAGAGTATTTAGCGTATCTTGAGTCAGATCTTTTTGCTCTTTGTCATCAAGCCATTGCATGAGCGCTTCTTTGATAATGTCGTTGGCTTGTTCGTCGTCACCCTCAATCTCACTGCCATCAGACAGAGGCTTTAATTCAAAGTCGTACACTTGCTTATCAGTGAGCGGCTTGTCGTAGGCAACAGCGCCCCAGCGAACTTTATTCCCTGCATCTGGGAAGAGCTTTGTTGCTTCTTCGTTGTCGATAACTTTTGCAACTACAGCGTCGCTCGGAGTGGTACCCATACCGTATGGCCTAGATTGAAGGCCGTACCAATGAAGCTTGTCACTGTCTGCAGTGTCATTTGATGGCTTATCTTGGCCATTGTCGCTGTCACTCAAATCTTTAGGCGTCCCAAGCTTCCATATGCCATTTCTGAGAGTGATAGCCGGCTTATCAGCGACCTTGTTGTACTCATTAAGCATGGTGAGAACATTATCCACCTGGTCTTGATAACCATTTTTAGCAAGTGTCTTCACTTTGCCAGTAATACTGTTTACAAATGCACTGCGGTCATAACCAAAGGCGATTTCACCCGTATCTATTCCATGGATAGTGCTTAAAGATCTAAAAATTCCAACGTTCTTATCGGCTCGAACAGCTTTGATAGCTTTGAGCAACTTTGGAGACTTAAAGATATCGGTCGAGGCCTTGTCGCCACCAGGCTTAACAGTGTTTTGCTTAGCTGAAAGCTTCTTACGCAGCTCTTCTTGAATGTCGTTTTGGTTTTGGACCTGAGTTTCAAGAAGGCTGATTTTCTTCTTATCTGACTCCAGCTGACTTTCTACCTGGTCAATTTCTTGAGTAAAGGACGCGGTTTCGGTTTGAAGCTTTTCAATTTGAGCTTGCGTATCTTCGAGCTCTTTAGTTTTGGCTTGCTTGTCGCTTTGGGCCGCTTGGAACTTAGCACTGTTTTTCTCTGCCAGGTTAGACAGCGCAAGTGACGCTTGTTTTAAAGAGATATCCTTACCGCCGCTGGTGGCCACAACGTGAGTGACATCTCGACTATTGAGCAAGAAACGAAATGCAATAAGAGTATCGTCAGGATTGATCTTTTGTGGGTCGCTATCTGGCGCATGAAAGACAATGGAAATGCTCTGGCCATCGCTTAGATTCATTTTGGCAATCTGAATAGCAACAGCACCAGACTTCTTAGGCTTGCCAATATCAATGCCGGCAACACTTAGGCCGGCTGGTTTTAGGTTTTGATTGAGTGCTCGTGAAAAAGCGGTAATACGTGAGTTGAGTCGGGACGCTTTCGCTTTAATCGCTTCAAGCATCATATGCGGCATTGGCGACCAACCGAACAGATACGTATTTTCCAGATCTTCTAGTGTGACAGATTCCAATATCAATCCATCTTCACTCAACTCACGCAATTGAGCGTTAGAGCATCCGTAATTCTTTGCCAGGTGATCAATTCGCTCTACTACGTTAATTCTCTTATGGTAAGAAAACATTATTGAAGTTCCTCCAGTTGCTTTTCTAGCTCTTTGGTTTCTGCAGTCTCAGTAGCTAGCTCAGCTTGAAGCTCACTAATTCGAGCCTGGCTATCGGTTAGCTGTTTCTTCGTCTTTGTGAGAGTGGATTGAGTGTCAGTGTGATCGGCTTGTACATCTTTGAGAGTGGTTTTTGCTTCCTCAAGTCGCTTGGCCACGGACCTAGAAGCCGGCTTGTTGTCTGACGTGTCTTTAGCGATAGCCTTTTTCGCTTTGCGTGCCTGGGCCTTATCGAATTTGGCCTGATTGCGATCGAGAAGCTTAGCCATTTCTTTAGCAAGCTGCCGTTCATTCTTAACGCTAGGGATAGGCTGCTTGGTTGAGTTGAGTGTCATTTGGTAGATGTCGCCCTGGTCCCCAATAAACAGAGTCATGGCTTGACCGTTCTCAAAGTGCAGCTTGGCTTTCTTAACAAATAGGCTGTCTTTTCTGACCTTTTTGTTTGACGCTTCAACGTCAGTTACCGGAGCACCAGCTGATTTAAGTGCTGATATCAGCTTTTTGAGCCCCTTTTCTGTGACGTTATCAAAATCAACAACCACAATGTCGTGATTGTTCTTTTTGGCAAAATTACTCAATGTGAAATTCCTCTTGATGCCTGGCGACGGTAGGAAATATTTTGTAGAGCGGATTTAGGCGAGAGCATGAACGTTCGATTTTGACATCGAGCACCCAAGTACCTTCTAAATGCTCACCCGCCTCTTTCTCCAGCTTTTCTCGGCTGAACGTGAGATATTCCAAGTTCAAGCCAGACTTTGAAAAGTCGAGTGGACGGCTTTTTGAAACGATGGCTACAGGTCGCTTTTTGTTTCTGAGACTGTACGTAACGGTACCGCTAGTGATGGCTTGACTGGATTTAAACCCAAGAGAAAACCGAACTAACTCGCTATCTTTCATTTTTGAAATATTGACGATTTTGACCGCGTTACGACGCAGCACAAACCGGTCAAATAGAGCAACTACAACTACAGCTAACTCACTCCCCATTTTTCTGTCCTCATGATTGAAATAATTTACGTAATTGATTGATGACTATCTTGCGTATACTGACTAATGACTCAGCCCCGTTGTTTGACAGAACTAAGACTGCAGCACAGGTAACACCTCTCTCTACGTCCCAGCTGTCAGCCACGCATGCAACCGAAATTCCTACCACTAGCGCCAGCACGACCTCTGTCAAAAAGTCCACAAAGCCGCCCTTGATCTGGCCCTCACGCTTGCGGTTTAAGAAGGTTCCAACCCCGCTTAGTATTGCGAAGCCAATCACGGCATATACGAACAGTTCTCCGTGTAACAGTGTTGGCATTATTAGCCCCTTTTGTTTGTATTCCGAGATAGTGTATTAGGAATGGAATGAATCACTCAATAGTTGAGCGTTACATGATTTCTAAGGCATAAAAAAAGGGCTCAAAAGTGTGAGCCCTCAAGGTTGGTGTATTGAATCTAGGTCGTGACTAATTGATTGCCGGCGTTCTGACATATCGACTGCACCCAGTCTGAACATAGTGATACCGGTTTATTCTCCATCGTACTTACTACGTCCTCTAATGGCTGGGATATAGGTGGCCTTTCACACGCTGGGAATTCAGCATCTTCGGTGTACTCAATGAGGATTTTCCGGTCCATGAGCAATCCATAATATTCACTTTCCGTATAAGAAGTGGTTCTTAATTCTGAGTATTCGTCTGGGATCGCCTGATCAGTCTGGACTCTAGGCAACAGCTCTTCTAATGCAGTTAGACGCACCGACACCCAGAGGTTTTCTTCGACGGGGGTTTTGCTATACATGCTAATTATCCTTATCTACGACTGCTAAAATAATCGAATGAAAACATTGGAGTCGTATTGGGTTAGCCTGCCCCTAAACATGCCACCCAACAAATAGTGGTCCCCATGACCTGCGCCCCATAGTTCACCGTTTTCTAGGAGAATTTGGGTGGTGCTTGCACCACCGATGCCAAACTGTGCAATGTCTTTTATTCTTGAGGTAAATGGATGCATAACCTGGAGCATACCGCCTGCACTTGGGCGGTTTTCATCAAATGAAACGCCGCCGGCACCTTGGCGATTAGCGCCAAGTGTATAGAGCTCATCAGTACCATCACTGAGACGTTTTACGAAAAACGTGTCTGTATAATATTGATAGGATGATGGTGGTGCGCTGGTGAACACCTCATAGTCATCAGAGGTACCTAAATCCCAGTCGGTGAAGTTGAGCTCATTCAAGTTCCCTCCCTGACCTTCCGATGAGTGTCCAGCTGAAACCCACTTCCCATCGCTATAGCGAATATAGAATGTTCCTGCGCCACCCTGTATAGCATGTATATCAAGAATGCCTGGCCATTGCAGCCTTGCGGTTGAATAGGTGGTCTTCACATTTTCGAGAGCTCCCCCTAACCCATACCCGTTGTATCCCGCAAACCAGCCATCATTATCAATCACAAACACATTCCAGCAGTTATTAGCATTGGCCGTATCATTGTTGTATCCATTGCCTGATAAGACTTTCTTTACAGTCTTTCCTTTCAGCCATGGCAGCTCGACCCATTGGGTAGTGTTGGTAGTGTTTCCGATGCCAAACTGCCCATGATGATTACAGCCAATTGCATAATGGTCGCCATCATTACCTATCCAAATAATCCATGAATAGATGCCTGCAACGAGGTGGATCTCTTGGCACTGTTCGTATGCTTTGCCTGGTGGTGGGCTCCACTCAATAGGCTCATAAATCCAATCGACACTGCCTGTTTGACGACCAATGGAGAAATTGTTCTCACCCCAACACATATATTTGTTGCTACCTTCCAACCTAAAGATGAAGGTCGTTTCATACGTTCCATATCCTATGATTTTTGGCGGGATGAATTCCGCTACCCCTGTGCGTAATAGTTTCGGTGTACTGGTCCAATATGGCGACGGTATCCCTGGCCCACTTCTAGCATTGCCGCCCCAGGTCCAAAGATCACCCGTATCACTGAGAGCATACCCAATATTTCCTGATATGCCGTAGTTTACCCAGTTCAATCTAGGCAAAGGGACTATCTCAGACATAGCACTCGCATTGATATGTCGCTCTTGACCGGTCCCGAAGCTATTTTCAGTGGTATCATTACCTTGCTCCCCACGAACAGCTAAGCGCCCATCTCTGAGCCTGACTATAGCCGTTTTAAAGGCACCCTTATTGCTTCCAGAAATATCATCTATTCGAAAAACGCCCACGCCATCGTCTACGTCATCTTTACGCGCATATGTATTGTCAGATTCGCCTTTACTGTACGTTGACAGCCAATTGCGAACAGCGCTTGGCTGGTCACAAATACGAAGATAATTGTCTGACTCACTCACGCGATAGACAAGGCCACCACTCATCGTTTGTTGGTTTTGGTAGGTACTACGGAATAGCCGACTAGTGCTATCGCCATTGCTATCACGTTTGACGATGGTATTGGCTCCACCAGTGGTAGAGTCCGATGCTCCGTTTAATGCGCTACTATCTTTTGCTTTGCCACCGATAGCTAAATAACGGCTATCTGCAGTGCTTTGTGTCATTTTTGAAGCCGCCAGGTTGTAGGCTTGATGTACAGCTGACGATGACGCGTATACTGTCGACGACGTACTGGATACTGAGTCGCTTATATTTCGGTTGTTGGGTGAAAATACGCGCTTTCCTTGCTCTGATATTTTTTGTGTGACTTCCAAGTTACCTTGGACGCTTGAGGAACCTAGCTTTGCCATCGTTCGTCTCCATTTTGGGTTGGTTAACTTGCAACGCCGGACAGCTCAGGCCTTTTCCCGTAAGGGAACCCTTCGGTCTCTGGGTAGTCGCAAAGGTTTTTTCTATCTAGTAACAGTGAATTGAAATCATCCGTACTGGTCAATGCGGTTCAGGACGATAGACAGCTGATCATTTCGCCATGCCGTTTCTTTTTCTGTAGCCTCTTCAAGTGGCAACACCTGGTCGATCCAAACCATTGCTTTAGCAGTGCTATCGTAAGACGGCGATTTGCCCTCGGGTGCTTCTTGGCTGAATGCCTGATAGTCGTCATTCGTGATCTCGTTTGCACCTTCTGGAGCGCTTGAGTTGTATCTTTCATCAACGCAATATTCCCATTTACTCGTGTTGAGCCTAAATTTGCCATACGAACATGCCCTAATTAGCATTTAACGAAAAATGCTCACTTTTGTACTGTTTTTAAAGGAGTGTATTAGGAATTGGAAAGACAATCAATAGAGAGAAAGGCTTGGGGGTTTAGCCTTTGTTTTGTTTAGCTTGCTACGCCTGACAGCTGCGGTCTTTGGCCAAAAGGAAAATCGACACTTTCTGGATAGTCACAAAGTTTTTTTCGATCCATAAGAAGAGAGTTGAATTCGTCTTCACTGGTGATGGGTGAGGTTCGATACTCTTCTGGGTAATTTTGGTCCTTTTCGTATTGGTCAATGCGATTTAGAACAAGCGACAGTTGTTGATCTCGCCACGTTGTTTCCGTCGTTGTTTTAACCGGACGCTCTCGCTCTATGTCTTGACATGCTCCCCGCCATGAATGACGGGGATTCCTGAATACAGGCAATGATAAATCACTCTATCATCTACTTTCTGCTGCTGATCGCTAATGCAATTCACTTCACAGACGCTACGGCTCTGCCCGAACCTGATTAATTGGTTATGCTGCTAGTTCTAACTCGCGCAAATAGCGCATTAGAATCACTCTGGCGGCATTTTTATCGGCATTATCGGAATGACCGCAGGACTGACAAATAAACTCAGCTTGGGTTTTGCGGTTATCCTTTTCGATGTGACCACACTCAGCACATTCGCGGCTTGAATTTCTTGGGTTCACTTCACCGTACACACCGCCTTTCCATTTCATCTTGTACTCAAGTTGGCGACGAAGTTCGTGCCACCCTTGATCAAGAATCGACTTGTTAAGCCCAGATTTGGCGGCTACGTTCTTGCCGTGGTTTTCGCTATCACCTTTCGCTGATTTGCTCATGTTCGCAACCTTCAAAGCCTCACAGATAACCATTGCGTGGTTCTTGCTGATTTCCGATGTGGCTTTATGCTGATAGTCGCTGCGAATATTCGCTATGCGTTGATGTAGCTTGCTAACCTTTTGCTTTTGTTTCTTCCAGTTCTCAGAACCCAACACCTTTCGAGATAGCTTTCGTTGCTCAACGGCTAACTTCTCTTGGTGCGCTCTGAATGAATGGACACCCTCAAAAACACCCTCATCACCGCAACAATCGGTTGATAAAGTCATGTTTTTGGCGATACCCATATCAATACCTGTCATTTCGCCTTGTACGTGCTCTGGTAGCTCAACATCTAATAGGCACATGATAGAAACATGCCACTCACCAACGGCATTTAGTGAAACGGTAGCGTTGCGAAGTTCGCCCACTACGTCACGGCTATTGCGGTACTTAACCATGCCTAAACCATTTGGCAGCTTGATGTGATTGCGCTCGATGGCAATCTGTAATTTAGGGTTTGGGAATCTCATTGTGGAATGGTGCGCTAGCTTGCGAGTGCGGAATACAGGAAAGCCGCGCTTACCCTTAATCCATTCACCAATAGCAGAAACTAGATCACGCTGGCGTTGTTGTAGGCACTGCGCAAACGCTTGACCTAGCCATTGACGATTGTCTTGTTTCTTCCATGTTGGCAATTGCTTGTTGAGGCTCGCTGAATTTGGCAATAGCTTGCCAATCGCCTTGCGTTCGACGTAAGGCAAATCATTAAGATGCTTGTACAGCGCCTTTTTATCGGTGATGCCTGATTGCTTGCGAGCAATGTTTAGCATTAGCTCTAAGCTGTCATTAAATACGACACGCCCACAACCTGCCATTTGAGAAAGCTTTTCCGCTTGCTCTGGCGTTGGTTCTAGTTTGAACTTGTAGGCTTTTTCGACTTTCATTGCTGCGCCTTGGCTTTTCTAAATTCCGCATCGATAGAATCGAGCAACATTTGTTCCTTACGTGCTTCTTTTTCCGCTTTTGCCTTCGCAACGGCTTTCTTTCTGGCTTTGTAATCTGATTTCTCGGCATCAGTTAGATGCTTGTACGCTTTACCATTAGCTAATGCGTAGGCAACAACGTCTAAACCAGCGCTTCGCTTTTCATTCACGCGAGCTAAAAAGCGCTCATAATCTCGCGCTATTCTTTGCTCTTTGTTTAGTCTTGGCATTTCATGGTCTTATTTGACTTTAGGTCATGCTAAACATACGATACGGCAAACATTTAAGTCAAGGTCTAATTTATGGAATTAAGGAAAGGTAGGCATGTTGTTTACATGCTTCATGCCCATTTGATATTTGTCACCAAGTACAGAGGAAAGGTTTTCACTGGTGAGCACTTGGATAAGCTAAAAGGAATGATGAGTGAGATTTGCGAGAATCATCAAGCGGTACTATCTGAGTTCAACGGCGAGTCTGATCATGTGCATCTGTTAATCAATTACCATCCCTCAACATCGCTGTCGAAGTTAACGAACGCGCTGAAAGGGATAACTAGCAGAGAGATGAAACGCCACTTTCCAGAACTCAATCAAGTGGCATGGAGAAAAAACGCTCTTTGGTCGCCTAGCTATTTTGTTGGCTCCGTGGGCGGTGCGCCTTTGAACGTTCTCAAACAATATATAGAACAACAAAATAGACCGCATTAATCTCGCTCCCCCGCCACAGGTGACGGGGCTATCCGCTCGAACCTGCCATCTGTGCTAGGTTCGAGTCAGTTATTTTTGGTATTTCGCTATTAACCCTGGTTTAGAAGGTTGATAAATGGTTGTTGTGCAATCTGCACCGAGTGCAGTATTTGCAGCGACATGTTCAACGCCATTTTCCAGCCACCAGCCTTCCCGACTGATTCTAGATACGTTGACATTTTGTGATTCAGTGTAAAATTTGGTCATTTATGCCAGCCTTACAATCCAGTTAAATTTTATGTTCTTAATCGTGTTCGCCACTTCACCAAAGGCTGCAACTGTCACTGTGTGAGCGTGTGAGCCAATAGCGACGGTATGCGAGTGAGTGCCGTTATTATCGGGATATTTTATTCTGCCGGTGTTGTAGCCACCGGATTCACCCAGCTGATAGCCTGCGTTATCACGACTATAGATAGGAATTGGGTGGGTATGATCACCTGTACTGTTCGTCGTTTTTGTGCCCATATCTACCGAACTCACAGAGGCATCATGGTTGTGGCTTTTCACCTGGTCGGGCTCATAGGCCAGGATTAACTCGTTATCTGTTTTGCCTACAATGGCCATGCCTCTTAAATCGGGCAATATCCCTGTTGGATAGGCTTTGGCTAAAGCTGGGTAAGCCTCAACATCGAAAGCCTGCCCTTTCATGATGGCGAACCCGTTGGGCTCGTCATCACTTGGCCAAGGAAGTGGCACCCCTACAGGGCAATTTGTGTGATTTTCGCTGTATACGCGTTTACCTCCTTCTGTCAGTTCTTTAGTTACGTTTAAATTGCCATTTACATTGGATGGCCCAAGTTCTGCCATATATTTCCCCTACGTTGATATTGAATGGTGATTAAACTTCATTGAATTGAGCGCATGTGAGTTCGCCAGTTTTGCCAATCATGGCACCAGCATTCCCAAGTAATAAATCGGTAAGTTGCTTTTGTTCGGCCTGTGACAGCAAGCGGTTGTAAACTCGAACTTCGCCTATTGTTCCTTCAAAAAAGTCACTAGGTAAATTTCCATCCCAGTCCTGGCCGACCGAGAATGAATTGACGTAAGTGCGAATGTTGAGTGGAGCACACGGGCCTGTTGCTAATAACTCACCATTGAGAGTGACCGATGCTGTGGACTCAGATTTGGTAGAGTTGTTGGCAACTGAGAATATGGCAACATTCCAGGTGTCAGGTTCGACTAGATTATTGGGTGCACTTACAATCTTTCCATTTACGAACACGCTTAGCTCTCCACCAGCTGTTATTCTATGGTTGAGATCATTGTCGCCAAGGCTTGCAATGTGCATTTGAAAATCTGAACTGTACGAGTTATCAGAGGACTGCTTAAACAGATAAACAGCTGTCAGTGTTTCTTCTTCTTGAAAGTACAGGTCTTCGTAATGAATGTACCCGCCCGTTTGCGTATATTTTGTTGAAGGAAATACGTAGCCATCAGAGGTTAAAGCGGGATTCGTTGCATTGAGATTCTTCAAGGTTCCAATGTGGCCACCACCGGAGCAATCATCAGCATCATCATGGAATGGTGCGTATAACAGCATACCCAGCGTTGGTCCTATTTCTGAAAATTGTTCAAATTGAGCAACGCCTTGTCTGTTTACTTCCTTTTGATAGTTAGTGTCTAAAACATTCTCAAGCAAGCCGTCACTTAGGCCTGATCCTAAACTTCCAAGTAATTTATTAGAGATATCTTGTTGTTCAGCCAGGCTCAACAAACGGTTGTAGACTCGGACCTCACCTATTGTTCCTGCAAAAAAGTCCGTTGGTACCTTGTTATCCCAATCTTGGCCAACGGCGAATGTAGACGGGTAAGTATGGGTATTTAGGCGATTTACAGCTCCAGACGCAACCACCTCACCATTCAATGTAATTTCGCCGGTGGCAGTTACTCCGTCAGGGTTGTTTGTCATTGAAATAGTGACAGCATGCCATTTCTCAACGTCAATCGGATGGTTCGTCGTGTAGATTCTTCTATCCGCTCCAGTGTTTCTACTCACTAATAACAAATCACGATTAGGGTCGATAGTGAACAGAATGTCATTATCACCAAGCGAGCATAGGCAGTCCGAGTCATACCTATATTTGGAGAGCTTAAATAACATGGAGATTGTTAGCGTCTCTTCACCTTGCAAACTCAAGTCTTCATAGTGAATGTACCCGCCATTGTGTGACTTTTGTTCTGCAGGGAAAGAGTACCCGTCATCGGTCAATGCTGGGTTTGTTGAATCCACATTCTTTAAGGTACCAACATGACCAGCTCCCGAGTAATCATTAGGATTTCCAGCGCTTCTATATGGTGCATATAAGAGAAGTCCGTCCGTTGGCCCAACCTGAATTTCCACTTTGAAATCAGTGAATTCTAGTACCTGGTTCACATCATATAAGTACTGGTTGTCTAATCTTGCTTTTGATAGATCTGCATTACCGATAATGTCAAAGGTATACGTTTCCCACTCAGTCGTTGGGACAAACTGGTTCTTTGTCAAATAGGAGTTGTTTTCACTGAAGAAAAACATCTCCATTCCTGCGTCGACATCACCACCAACTCGCCTAGCCTTTATCGATGCCTTAAATTTGGTGCCTTTTGGTATGACTCCAGACATATGTGAATAGAGGGTATATGAATCAGCCACTCCTGCAGTCCATCGATAGATAGGCTGCCCCAAAGCGCCTATAAGTCCAGTATCAACTATTGTCCCTACAGCACTGTTTACAGGCACAGGCACCCAATCTGCAACGTAGTTATCAACAATACGTTCTGACAGCTGGTTACAGCGAAACTCCCCTTTTTTATCTACGCTCGCTTTTACCTGGTATAGCTCTTTTATATCGTCCGCTGATAACTCAGAGGCGTACAGTCGGAAGTCATCTATGTATCCTTCAAAGTTATATCTGTTCACAGGTAGAGATGCAGTAGACATCCCCATAATGAGACCTCTAGACTCTAAGCTGGCCATTACGATTGCGGGATCATTTTTCTTGTCTACCAACTCCCCGTTAATGTACAGGGCACAGTCATGTGTGATTGGGTTTACGGTGAGAACCACTTGGTACCATTTTTCTAGCTCAATGTTGTCTGGCCCGAGTAGAACAATGTTTTTTCCTCCCCATTGCATGTACGCTTTGATTTTTTTTGCATCGGGTACATCGTCGTCATGGTTTGAAACACCAAGGCTAAAATAATCGACGGTGTTGTTAGCGGTGGTTATTCCAGCCAAAAATGAATCGGTTGTTACGGCTGGGGAAGCATTCCTCATAAAGTCCAGAACAAAAGACGTTGGTTCTCCGCGCCCCAAAAAGGCTGGAAACTCATCTTCGTCCATAATTTCAAGGTATTGATTTTTTCCAAAGTAGGCAGAGCCCAGGCCGACATTGTTCCCTATTTCTTGCTTAAATAGTGGCGCCACCTCAGATTGAACGATCGGCTGGTTATACTCGCTTTTATCGAAAAAGTTAGAGCTAGAAAAGTCGATATGTACGATCTTTGCTTTCGCAAGTTCTTTAATGGTTTTGAGTGAAATGGCCCCGTCGTACAGGCGAACGTCACAAATATCTGTGTTTTGCGTTTCCTTGGCTATCATAAAAGATGATGTAGGCTCAGAAAATGGTTCGGCCAGATCTCCAGTCAACTCTACTGTTCTCTGCATTACTCCATTGACGTACATCGATATTGTGTCTTCCTCTCTCACAACAGCGAAATGAAACCAGTCGCCTTTTTTGACGGATAAAGTGTCATCTTCTGCGATGGTTAAGCCTGGCGTTGTATTAAAAGTAAACCCAATGTCGATACACTCATTATTTTGTTGATAGGCCATTTGACGCTCTATTCGAGGCGAATAGCCACCTGCATCCCAACGAATAATGTCTTGCCAGTTATTTTCACCGTATGCATGGCCTTCTTTTATCCACAATGCGATAGAAAGTCCCTTGCCTGAGAGTGCCTTTTTGATTTTGCTGGACGGTAAAATGGTGAGCACTTTCGAGCACTGCAAGCATTGCGCCCCAATCTTTCCGCCTGCTGTTAATGCAACAGATTCGCCGTCAGTCGGATGAAGACCATTGCCGGACCAATCGTTAGTGTCTTTGTGGAGTGGGTACCACGCTACTAGTTCTGTCATGGGTATCTCTTAACTGAATTTGAACTGAATGGTTTCAGACGTTGGATCGTATTTGATGCTGCTTTTCTCAGTGACGCCTATTTCTTCGGCAAATGTGTTTTTGCCATTGATGTTTTGATCACTGGTTAAGCTAGCGTAGCGAGCATCCCCTTGGGTCTGCGTCATTTTGCTGTTGGCTGTGTTTAGTGCGGATACCGCTTTGTCGTAAGCCGTTTTGACACCTGCAGTTGTCGCATAAGTGCTGGTGCTGGTGCTGGTTACAGAGCTACTTTGCCCTGCATTGACCACGGAACTTAGGCCCACATCGGCTTTAGAGGGCTTATTGCCTTCGTGATAGATTTTGTGGCCATGCCAGAATAGATCGCCCTTGCCATTGGCGAATATGGAATAGATATCGTTGTTGTATCGGTTCTTAAAGGAAATCGTCCCAATGGTGTCAGACGCATTGCTTCGGTGGCCTTCCACGTATAAGACAGGGCTGTTATTGTCAGTAGAATCAACTTTTAAGTTTCTAAAGCTCCAAAAACCGGCAATAGCGAGCGATGTCGTTTTAAGTTTATTCCACCATTGCATGACTTTAAGCGGAGACATCCACTTAGTGTCGTTGGTACCGGCTTCTGCGTCAGATTGAGATGCCTTGGTATCTATATTGTACCCATCTAGTTTCTTGTAAATACCCTTCCAAAATTGAGGAAGTTTGACGTGCTTTTCGTCGTATGATGTCTTATTGATATCATCATCAGTAGCCGCGTTATCTTTACGCTCGTACTGAACGTGAGGATCGGGGTGGTTAACGTGACCTTCCAGGTCGTACCCGCCTTGCTCTCGCTCATCGAAGTTTAGATGCAGCATGGTTAGCTGAGTGGTTCCCGCTGGGATCACGGCTTTACATAAAACTAGGTGGTGAGACTGGACCTCGCCCTCTCCAACCACCTTGATACAAGCGGCTTCTTGAGTGGCATTAATGTCTACCTGGGTGGTTTTTAAGCCGTGTTGGTAAATCGCCTCGAGAACGACATAAGATGTTTTCCCCGCTTGCAGTGTTACCGACATATCGTGTTGTTGTCGGACCGTCAGCAAGTAATCATCACGCTCAACAAGAGCCACACCAAACGTTGCAGGCTCTCCCGACGCGTTTTTACCAATATTGATACCTAGATTTAGCCCACTACCAGGCTCACAGGCGTAACCACGGAATATTCCTCGGCGTACTACCCCGCAAAACTTTCGGTTTAAGCTTTGTGATGTGAAGGCTTCTAAGTACTGCGTATCAGTGAGAAGAGGCAGCGCGTTTAAATCCACCAGCGCTGGTGGAAGAATTATCGTTTCTTCAAATTGTGGAGACGTCATTATGCCCCCACTGCAACTTGAGCTGAATCGCTTCTAGCTGTTTTGATTATGATCTCAATTGAGATACCACGGTCAGAATAAATCCAGACTGGCTGCGTTACTGCTACCCCAATGAGGTTTTTATTCGTGTCTTTTATGCCAACACAAGAGAATTGATGTGATTCACCGGCAGGGAATGTACCAGCTGGCAACGAGGCAGTAATAACGATATTGCCGTTAACGTAGGTATAGTTCGCCTTTGATGTGTAGAACACATTTGCAATGCTTGTTTTATCAAGTGGTATATCTTTACAGCTTGGTTTGCCATCTACGGTTTCAATGAGATCGTAACCCCAATCGAGATCGCCAAACTGGAAAAAGGCATTATAACCATTGGGCAGACTTGAAAGTGCTCGTTGGTCGTAATATTGGTTAAGTAATTCTGTATTTTCTAGAACAACTTCTTGTGCGACTACCATGTTATTCCCTTATGTTGGGCATGGCGTTTTCTAAAGCGGGGGAGCTTTTAGTAGTATACGCGATCTAATGCAATAGCATCCATCGGGACTGCATCCATTCTTGGAGTACCATAGACTGCATCGACTTTCTTCTCATCGGTGGTTTCCATCTTTTGAGTTACTTTCATCGGTGCCGGCTCGATACTGATTGGCTTCTCTTCTGTTTTTAAATGGTCAGTAACAGCATCGCTGTACGTTACCCATTCCACCAGCTCAGAAAGTTCATATTTGATGTAGTACGTTTGGCCATCACAAGCGATGCGCAACGGAATGAGTGGATAGATCACCCTTTTTACTTTCTCTTCAAAAGCGTCAATTTCATCATTACCAATGCCGTCAGGACCACTTTGTATCTTGTTGATAGGGATTCGAATGACGCCGCGACTGGTCAGAAAGAAATCTTCCGGTGTTAAGTCGTAAAAGTCGCTCAGCTCACTCTCTAGCGCAAACAAGGTACCGTATGGGTACTTTTCTTGGTCAATCGGTGCGTAGAGCTTTTCCCAGGAGACTTCCATGCCCGAGAACTCACGCGCAAGCGTTGATACAAGCGGGTACACATTGCGTTTAAAGTGAATTTCATCCCTACGCTGCATAATAACGTGTGGTAAGTCTTCATCGCTCACATCACCCAAAGGAAAGACTTTGCGCAGCTCAATAGAATCTTGCTCTAAATCTTCCTTGTTCATGTCGTACAAAGAATTTCGGCTTCTTAAGCGAGTAATAAAGCTTTCAATATGGTTTGAGGCAAGTTCTGCAATACTGCTGGCCAAGTCGGTCCAGGACTGCTCATTTTGCTTGGTTTTAGTGAGTTGCCCTGTTAACCAGCTCTTTAAATGCTGCTCTTGTTCGTTATCTTGGTCGCACATGACTAAGCCTTACGATAGTTAAAGGTAATGGTTGATGCATCGATGTCGAGATATTGGAATGTATCGATTGGCACTGTATCAAGCAGGCCTTCACACGTTACTGTGTATTCATCAATGCCCTGCTCTTTCGCTACAGATTCAACAGCGCTCCAAATGGATTTTACGTATATCGCCCCAGGGCTGACATCTTTTCCATACAATGAAGACAATTTATCTGAGACAGCTTTTGTGACGTCTTGGGCGTTTGAGCTATCAAATACAATGCCGTCTACAGTGACAGTGAATGGCGCATCTTTCCTGGTAACGTACTTATAGCTTTCGTTATATCCCTCGCGGCCATCAAAGAGAGCTAGGATTTCTTTGTCCAGTTCTTCATCAGACTTTTTGCTGGAATAAGCAGAAATGAAAATCGTGTTGATATTGCCCAGGTCTTTTTTGCCGGCTAAAAGCTCTTGCTCCTTTTCACCCCAAACCGACAACCAGACAATGCTTGATATATTACTCTTGATAAAGCCTTGATAGTCGCCATCCCAAGCAATTTGATTGTCGTAGATAGTAGAGTAAAGCGCACCGTTACGAATCGATTCAATGTCCTCTGCGACATCGCCCCCGGTGATCTGAGAAACGGTAGAAATGCTGACACTTGTTGATGATCCCGGGTCGGTTTCTACGATAGTAAGCTTCTGGTCATTCAATAATGTTGTGTCACCTTCTGTTAGCCACAAATCAATAGAAATCACGTCACCAGCTGCAGGAGAAATACCGCTCACGCCATTACCAAAACGAATGCCTAGTTGGTCTGTAGACTTGTAATACTCCATGTAGACTTTGGATTCTGACGTTGCGTAGCGGAACTTAAATGATTCGGTCCACATTTCCCCATTCACATACACAATAGCCTTATGGATTCGAGCGGTTAGGTCCACATCAAAACTGATTGATAGCCAGTCTTGCTGCTCTTCAACCGTCATCGTGATCGTCTCAATTTCCATCTGATTCAGCGTGACATCTAAGCTCTCATTGGGATCAAGGGCGATACTTTCCATAATGGTGTATCTCACCTGGTTTGCTGCGACACACTGAGTCAGCTCAGAAAGTGCAATTCGCTCAGTACCGGTATTGGTTATTCTTCCCTGGCCGGTTGATGGTGATATCTTCCTTGGCACATACATCACATCTTCGGCACCCGCTAGAATAGAGGTTCTTTTCGTTGCGAGTGATAAAAATGACTCTTGCAGCAATCGTTCGCAAGTTTGAGAGGCACGATCGACAAACTGAGAAATAAACAGCGATAAATAGGATACGAACTGAGAGCCTATAAACCGGCTCCACCAACTTGATTTACTCAGTATTGCTTCAAATTCCGCTTTGGTATCTTCTACGCTCACAAATTGATCTCCTGTGTTAGTTTTTGCGGTATTCCAGAAATGGCCAGCTCTATTACCCAGCCTCCAATCGTGTTAGGTGTAATCGCTATCCCAGATATCGAAACGTCACTTAAATCCTTTGGCAACTTATTAGCGATCACGTTCTCCATTGCGGCCGCAACAGTATCGGATTGCGGTTCATGCCTAAATTGAGCAAGATTATTTCCCCAGGCTGGAGAGCCCCATACCTCACCTTCTGGAGTATCTAGCCATTCAGCCACTCGGGCGATAACAGAAACAACATCATCATGAGTTTCTACGCCGTCTGCAGTGGCCTTAAGTTTGTAGTTAATTTCTTGAGTCATGATTACTCCAAGTCAGCACTTAGTCGTTGTAGAGAACCGTCTCTAAAGTCATTTGGAATAGTGTTTGCTGGTTTATACGCTGTAGCTTTAGGCTGCGTTTTCGCATTTGTCACCGGCGGCGATACCTTGCTAGTTACTGCATTCGTTGTGCTAATTGCTTTGGATAGCGCATCAATGCTTTTCTTATCCAATCCAACGTTTTGTGCCTTATCGCTTTTCGATAGCTCTTTCGCATCCTTTTCAGCCATCAGATCGCTCACACGTTCGTTAGACTTATCATTGACAGCTGGTGAGGCCGAAGATAGCGATTGTTCGTTAGCTGTGCTTGTTGTGATAACGCTAGATTGTTGCGGGTTCGCCGTTGTGGCCATGGTTTTTGCGGGTTGAGCATTGGCAATGGCATTAGCTTCTTTAGGGTCCACCTGTTGAGGCTCAGAGTCGCCACCAAAAAAGCTATAAATACCCTTGGCCATATCGCCACTATCAAAACTTAGGGCTTTTTGAGCACCATCAAAACCAAGCGCACCGAGACCGCTACCAAGTAAACCTGCAGTGCCGCTAACTAATCCACCCATATTCAGCACAGAGCCCAGCGCCATTGAGCTTTTTTGTCCTAACGTAGCCTCTTGGCCATCTTTCAAGCCAAAGGTTTCTTGTTGCTTTTTGGTGTCAGTAAACCCGTTGTATGCATCCATTGCGGCCATCGCTGGTGCTAGAAATGGAACGAACTTACCGACGCCTTTTGCAGCCATACCCAGACCGCTACCAAGCGCACCGCCAACACCACCTAGAGCCCCGCCAATGCCACCAAGCGCACCACCGATACCACCCATTGCACTGCCCGCAACTTTACTAATGATGCTCGCTGGACCGCCGTTAATCACGTCCAGGGCATCACCAGCCAATCGACCGACAGAGCCTATTTTGCTTGCTGCTTTACCAAAGATTGATGTTCCTCGGCGGCTTACTCCTTCTTTGAATCCACCAAGCTTTGAGAACACCGACTTAAATCGACCGCGCTTACCACGACTTCTACGACGCCTGTTATGGCGGCGTTTCTTGCCAGGCTTCTTACGCTTTTCGTTCTTTTCTTCTGCATCACCAAGCCAATCACCCAGAGAGTCCGAATCAGAATCAGAGCTACGACCGCCGATCTTGCTTAGCTTTTCTGTCATATCTTCAAGGTGCTTGAGAATGACTTTGTGATATGACTCATCTTTATGAGTTTGCTCTTTCAGTGCCGATAGTTGAGCTTTGTTTAATCTCTCTTCGCTCAGTGCAGAAAGTTTACTGGCCTCGCTCGGCGTAGCTTTATTTTCTTTGGTTGCGCGAGCGGGTGTCGCTTGGCTCTCTGCAGTCGATACGTGCTTTTGGTTTGGCTTCGTCTTGGCTTGTGTTTCTTTAGAAATTTTACCTTGGGCCGGTTCTTGAGTTGGCGAAGTCAGCGAAGATTGTTGATCTTTTTTCGCTTTTTCAGCTTTAAGATCGGCAACTTTGCCTACTTTTTCCGGTGCATTGCCTTTTTCTTTGGTTGTGCGAGCCTGCGTCGGCTTATCATCTGCAGTCGACTTCGATTCCTTGTCTTGTTTTATCTTGGCTCGCTTTTTCTTATACGCTTTAACCTTCGCAAGTGCCTCGTTCTTGGCTTCTTTGGCAGATTTGCCCAGTTGATGCGCTTCTTTTGCTGCATACCAAAGAGTGCTACCCGCCGCGACACCGGCAGTATCACCAGCTTCATTGCTCTTACCTTTAAACGAGTTAAAGAACTTAAAGAGCTTAACCATGGTGCTTTCTTTCGGCTTGTCATCACCGCTTTTTTTGTCGCTCTTCTTGGCTTGTTCGCGCTCATACGCTTCACGTTCGGACTTGTTGGCAAACGTGCCATTTTCACGACGCAAACGGCCTGATTTATCCTTGGTGAGCTTTTTCAGCTCTTTGACTGACTCTTTGATGACTGCCTTTTTAGTGGTGGCCATTTCATGAGTTGAGTACGTATATTGAGGATCGCTGGACGGTTTACTTTCCGATTTAGCAACGACTTTTGTTGGCACCTGGCGTAGTGGTTTTTCCGCTTTGGCACAGGCGACACTCTTTGTCGCTTTAAGTCCCGCTTTTATGGCATTTTCAACTTTGCCTGGTAACTCTTCCAACGGCTTACTGGACAGCTCGACGGGCTCAAGTGGCTCTTGCTTCTTAGTTTCAGCAATACTGACGCCTTGGGTTTCCGTATTAACGACAGGCTTTGAGACAGTCACCGCATCACTTTTTGATAGGCTCACTTCACCTTTTCTCGATGCAGCCCCTCTGCGGTTCCTGCGGTTAACAGGTCTTCTGCCTGGCGGTTTAGTGCCAATCACACCAGGTACGCCAGGGCTAGGCATTACAGCAGAGCTAGAAAGCTTATCACTAATATCTGACAGCACTTTGAGCTGTTGGTCGCTTGCTCTACGTATTTCATGAACAACATCAGATAGGCTTTGTTGATTTTGCTTAGTGGCCATTCTTCACCTTGTCTTGTAATGCTTTATCTAAACGAATTGCCATTGCTTGAGCTGTGCTCATTACTGAGTGCACAGGCTGGCCGCCATAAATTGAGAGGTTTTCTACGAGAATATTCCAACCAACGTTGTCATAGCGTTGGAATGAAGTCGTTATGCCGAAAGGGTAAGAGCAATAATTTGCTTTGGTCCTCCCCTGCTTCTACAGCTGCGCTGCAGTTCTTTTGATTGGAAACAAGTAGGAATCGACCATCCTTGTATTGCGTCATGATGCCATGTCGCATGGTTCTTAATTCACTCTCAACCTGGGCATACAGCGTGCGAAACTCGGTATCGAGCGCCATACCCTTGATGCGTTCGAGCTTCCAATTCAGAGCCTCATCTTGATCACTTGGTTGGTTTGGGAACGTAAGGCAGTGCACCAGCTCAGTGAGTGTCATTTCGGTATCGGCTTTTCGCCACTCTATTGACTGATAGGCGTATTGATCACGAATGTTTCTCAGCGTTTCAATGTGCTCGCAAGCCGCACCATTTAAAGGCTGGACCTTGATTTTTGAGACTTGTTCACCCGCGATAAAGCACGTAATTTCTGATTTTGGCAGCGCTTTAACGGCGGTCGCAGTATTGGCCAGCTCAGCCAAGTTCACGTCTAAGTAGTGCTCTTCTTTGCAGTGCTCGCACTCATAACTTACTGCTGCAGTCGGCAATTCTTGCGTTGCTATGAATATCCACCACAATGCCGTTCTACGATCTTCACCGGTCCAATACAGCGAGTCATTGAGCTTGCCGCCTTGCTTGTCTAGATTCTGAATATGGTTGAGGAACTGAGTGGTATTTTGCTCTTCTTGCTCTTCGTTGAGCTCGCAGAATAGCAACCCATCTTCAACGGTAGGCGTTCTAAAATGCACAACATCATTAACGCTGCTTGGTCTTGGATACGGTGGAATGTTCATAGTACTTTTTTGCCTACAGTTGAGAATTTTTGGAAAATAAGTGGAAATGACAAGATGGAATTACCACTCTCTCTAGAGAAATTGACGTTGCCTATTTTTGTCGGGAACACTTGATAGCTCTTGTACTTTGTCTTTTTCCCGTCTTCATTCAGTGTGTAGAAATTAATCTTGAACACGTAATGCTTAGGCAAGTTAATGGTGCCGTCAGTGTTTTTAACCTTAGCGAGCTGGGCTTCCATCCATTTGCTAATGGTTTGGTCCTGGGTTTCACGTACTGTCATCGTGATCTCACTAGCACTTGAGAACGTAGGAAGAGCAATAGACCCACATCCAACCTGGAACGTCTCTACATCGATGGAGCCGGCACCGAAATCAATATCTTTTACATAGATATCAAAATCAGGAATCGAATCAGTCCCTTCAATCTCCACGGCCCATTGCCATCCCTGCAGCCATGGCTTGTTCATGAAATTAATAACGGTTTGCTTAGCGGCAGATAGATAAGGATTCATTCAGACCTCACATCAAAGATAACGTTGGCATGATGGCGCGTGAGCTTTTTATCTTTTCTTCCATGTCGGCTTTACGAGTGGCCACATCAGCTTCGGTGGCAATGTCGCTAGTGTCGAGCTTGCCAGCCATAGCAATACGTCGTTTGCGCTCATTGTTTGGACCTTCAATCAGCAGATATAGGTAATCCGCGATAAGAGAAGTGGTACTCGCTGGTAGCTGATATTGGTCAAAGTCACCGCCCTGGGCATTTTCTAGATACGTCACGACAATTGGGTATTGTTCTGAACCATCTAGGCCAAGTTCTAATTGGTCATCCCACACATCAGAGCGGATATATCGCCCTGCGTTATCCTTCACTACGACGCGAGTCATAAATAGAGGTGGCAGTGCAAATTGGTTGTCGTTCGTGAGTTTTGAGGCATCAGTGATGCGAACCCGCTTCATGAAACCGGCTAAGTCCTGGTACTTGCCAATCGCTTGAGTAAGAGCTGAATTTAAAGAGTCTGGATCGTCATGAAGCAAGATTGTGAAACGCTTTTTGACGAGTTCAAGTAGTTCGTTTGGAGTCATAATTCCCTCATCATGGTTAGGTGCGCACCAGCGCACCCATATAAGCGTGATTAGAAGTCAACCCAGTTGTACTGCAGTGTCATTGCTGGTTTAACAATGGCTGCGGTATCTTCTGTTGATAAGTCGATAGCATCAGAGCGGATCTTCACATGCTCCAGTCGGAAAGTTTGGGATTCCACACCAGAACCAGACGTAGATTCAGGCGTAGCCTTGATGTTGACCGTGACCATTTTCTTGTCTTTTAGGATCGCGCGGAATGCCTTAAGAACGTCGCCCTTAATCGTTTCCGCAAGTGTTACTGCAATCTCGCCTTTGTTTTCGAGTGGACCATTCTGAATAAAGCCCATGCCCATAGGGCCAAAATCTTCCACATCAGCACGCCCCATTGCTGGGAACTGAGTAGAACGAACAAGCACTGATAAGTCTGGGTATTCTTCGATAGTCATGTCGAATTCTGCGCCCATCAACTTTTCACCAGCGTTTAAGTTTTTCGTAAACGCTTGCTTTAGGTAGTTAGTGTCGCCTTTTGAATTACTGAAACCGGCCATTTAATTCACCTTTAAAAGAAAAAATTCGGTATTTGAGATTTGTTGATCATGGATTTAGGAGCGACCGTGAGCGATACCGTGTTGTAGGCGTAATGCCCATCCTGCGTTTTCGGTGCATTGACATTAAAAGAGACGTCACTAATGCGCATTTTCGCTTTGAACTTTCGGCCCAAGTCGAACGTAGCTGCATCAGGAATACGTCCACCCACACTGACACCACCATCAGACATGCCGACTGGAGTTGCGTTGAGCAATTCTGGACTGGCCATTTGGTTTAGATATTCGATAGGTAAGTCAACTTCGATCCTGGCATTGGTGTAAGCCACAAATTTCAGCGTTACGCTGACCTCTGGCGGCTCGATACCTTCCCATACCTGGTCGGAGTTCATTTGCGTCTTACTTGTTTTGTCAGATTGGGTTTGCATCACTGACGCAAGCTTGTCTATCTGACCGGCATTGCCAACACTGTCACCAGCAAAAGGACTTTCCCACATTGATCTAAGCGAGAGCTGACACTCTTCGCTCATATAACCAACGACTGTAATTGTGGCGCCATTGATTTCTTGGGTTATCGTACATTTAAGACTTCTTGATATACCGTCATCGTCAGGCACGCCACACATTACAGCCATTAGTTACGCTCCTTTCCTTGCTTATAAACCGCGAGCTTTACGCTTACGCATAGACTTTTTACGAGCCGCTTTAGCCGCGCCAGAACGAGCTTTCATGCGTGCTTTTTTAAGCGCCGCTTTTTGTGCTGGAGTCATGCGACGGCGACGTTTTTTCGTTTTCACAAGCTTAAGAACGCCATCACGAATGACTTTCTTTGTGGCTTCCATCATCATTGAATCGCGCACTGAGTATTCAGCTACCAGTTCGTCGGTATCGACATCAGAAATAGCAGATGAAAGAGACTCGAATACGCGCTCAGCTGCGTCGTCATCTTCACTCATCATTTCAATATCTTCGTCTTTTGCGTTGGATACTTGGTGGATGAAATCACCCGCTTCATCGAGCAGTGACTCATACATTGCTTCTTGTGATTCGTTCAGCTCTTTGTCGTCTTGGCCACCAGATAGGCCATATAGCAAAGCATCGAGCTCATCAAAATCAGCATCGCCACCACTCACCCATTGCACACAGGCCGCTGCAGCATCAGAGCGATCGTTCACTTTGGCGGCTTTTTTGATGGCTTCTAGCATTGCATCATCAGAAACAGATTCGAAAAATGCCGCTTCTGAAATGCCTTCGTCTTGTGGTTGGTTTTTTACTCTTGATAGAAATGGACGCTCGCGTACAGCGCCCTGGTCAAACATTGACATACTTACTTTTTCCTATAGTTATCGGATTAGAACAGGTTCGCCAAGGATTCGGCGTGCGGTACCAGTTGGACAAACGGACCAAGTGACTTTCCAGTAATCAATCGATACCTGGACAACGCTAAGCGTCCATGGAGAAGTCCCGTCACTGTCTGGGTTTCTTGGCGCAACAATGGCTTTGTTGGCTTCGTATGACTCCAGTAGCTCGGTCATGCGATCTGTTAGGCCTTTCTCTGTCACGTCATCAGGTTGATGTTTGAGATCGTTAGCAATATTGACGAATGCACGCGAGATGGAATCCATTAAGGAAACAACATGCTCAAATCTGAGGTAGTTCTCAGTGGTAAAGGACGTTAAAGAGTCATCAATAAATAAGTTGCTGGTATCACCAGTTGCTAGTTTGTTGATGCGTGCCTTGTACATCGCTTCGTAGTCTGGCTGCCCTGCCCATTTAGCCGGCGCCAGGCCAACACGGTTAATTGTCGCTCTATCTTTGCCAGCTGGTGCGTATTGCCAACCGCCAATAGGGCTCGACTTCGCCACTCCTGTTGCTTTAGCTCTAAATACAACACCGGATGCGCCCCAAACCGCTTTGCCACCGAAATAAGGACACGTCGCTGTATATGGAACATGCGTAAAATTCGCTCGCATTTCACTCAGAGAAAGGCCGGTTTTCGTTGTTAGCGCTTGTTCGTGCGAAAGTCTTGGGTTTAAATCAAACGCACCACTGATACGGCGGTCGTTTGCAATGCCTATCAATTGCGTTTGCACAGTGCTGTCATAGCACGCCAAACCACAAACGTAGTTGAAAGGTTTAACCGTCGTTTTAAGAACTTCAATTGCTCGGTCGTAATCGCTCGCTTTGATGTCAGAAATTGAACCATTGCTTGCGCCAGTAAAGGCGGTTTCTGGAATTCCTGTCACTTCCGCTTGTGCTTTTGCAGAGTCAACGACACACGTTAGGTAGTCTGAGTCTTCAAGTACAGTCTGGATAAAGGCTGGTGCGCCCATTGAATCTTTCGCAACAGGATCGAGAGATACTTGCCAAGAATCTAATGTAGAAACAACACCTACGTCAGATTCTTCTGTCAGTGTTAGGGTAAACATACCCGCACCGTATAGGTCCGCGTCAGCTTCAACCATTGAGATTTTACGCTTGTCAGACTCCGCGCCATCTTTGATAGCAATAGCCAGGATTTCACCATCACCTAGCGACAGTTCGTTAGCGTAGTTCACTGCTTCATTGGTTACGACTACCTTATCTGCAGGCTTTGTAAGCTTGATTGCTGGATAAGTTGCAGTTGCCGGTACCACACGAACCACTTGGCCCGAACCACCTTCAACCGCTTCACCCAGTGCACGCATAGCATCGGCATTTTCACCGTAACTAGCATGATAAGGATTGCCCAATTTTGCTTTCCAAGTGTCCTTCGTTACCGTGATAACTTCGTAAGGCGCACCTTTTGGAGAAATAATGACACCAGCAAAAACAAGCTGGTTTGAGCCATCATCGGTACTTGTTGTACCGTCAGCATTGATCTCTTTAACCGCAGTTTGAGAGACGTTGCCCATAGTGAATTCAATCTTATTCATTTCCCGCCTCTTGTAGCGATAAATTCATTTTTGTTAGTGCTTCTTCAATCTCTTGGAGGCTGCACTCAGCAATACCTTTGATGTCGATAACATCTTGAGCAGTCATTGCCGTTAGAGCTTCAATTGTGTTGATACCTGCTTTAATCAGGCGTTTTTCGACCGCATGACTTACGCCCAGGTCCGCAATGCTTTGAGTGGTGTCTTGAGACTCATTCTCTACCTCTTCACTCGGCAGAGGCTCAACAATCACTGAACCGTCAGGATAAGCAGCATGGATCTCTGTGCGTAATCGCTGCACGCTATACGTGTGAATGATCTGATTGGCGAGACGCGGCTTAATAAGATGGCCTCTCACACGTAGCGTTAGGCACGTATTGTTTGTGATGGCCACTTTTTCCAATTCTGGATATTTCAAAAGCTACTCCTTAATCGTAATAAGGGGTGAGAAGCCTCACCCCAGCATTTCAGTTAGCGTTAAGCTGCGTCTTGGGCTTGCTCTACTGCGTCGGGAATAACTTCATCAATCAGCTTGAGACGATAGAAATAGTCGGCGCCATCGAACGGGTGAACTTCGCCATACGCCAGTTCGTACAGCGTATTGCGTGCACGTAGCGTTGGACCGATTGGGTGGTTGTACATGGTTGCTGCGATCGCATCGCCAGCCACATAGCCGGCCTCGCTGTGATTTACACCACGCCCGTAACACAAAAGGTCCATTGCATCAACAATTACTGGAGCTTCAAATACCTTCCATACACCAAACAATTTACCCACGTAGTGAATCGAGTTTTTCTGTGTGTAGTTCGCTGGTGGCACAAAGTAAGGTGCGCCTAGCGTCTTCAAGATGTTTGATGCGCTGGTGCCTGCGTACATGCCTGATAGACCAACCGTAGTCGTCGCACTTAGGATTTTTTGCGAGATATCCAGTAGCGCTTGATGAATGAGCTCACGTTGTAGCTTCCAGTCATCACCGGCTGGGCAGTAGATATTGAATGTTTCTTCTTTCTTACAAATGAAATTAATATCGCGTAGGTGGCGAGTCGATTTTTCCGCTGCCAACGTATTGCGCATATGCGACATTTGAAGAGATTTAAGATCCTGGCCAAATTCACGTTGCATCGTGAACATTGCTTGGATTGTTGCGTCTGCAGCAACCGCGTTTTGAGAAGGACGTAGAGTGTGAGATTCCATATCGTGATCGATAGTTGGGATCAGCTCTGGCGTTGTCTCAATGTCGACTTCAAATTCAACGTGCAGTTCGGTACCCGCTGGAAGTGTTTTAGTCGGCTTAGCTACGACAATGCCCTTTGCGTAATCAATGGTACAGTTGATCGCGTACTCATTGTTTATCATGCCAGACATTGTGCCGTTGCCGTTTGAGTCCATATCGCGACATACGCGCTCGCGGTCAACCCAAAGAGAGACAGAGTACTTATTGAATGGCATGTCGACAGACGTGTTTTTCAAGTCCGTCTTTGAAGTGAACGTGAACTCAGTCTTAGTGCCATCTGGGCGCTGGCCTTCAACGAACTCATAGCGTTGACGCATAGACGTATATTGGCCAATAGAGGTTTGGTCGATTTCTTGGCCTTTCGTGTAGTCACCAAACGACACACCGGCTTTGCGGTGAACCTTGAATATTTCTACTTCGTTAGAGCCTGCAGGCATCATCGTAACGCAGTCAAGAGTAGCTGTTTCAAGCAGTACAGGAAGGACCAAGCCGACCATTTTTGCTCGAATTTCCACACCATCAGAGGTAGAGAGCGATTGACCGATAGACTCAAGCATCATTTCATGAGCAGAGCCATCTTTGCTTGCGCCTTCTAGTATCATCATGTTGCTCATCGTTTGATAAGCCGATGCCATGACTTCATCGCGAGGCAGTTCTCCATATGTCTTTTCGTATTCACGAATAGACGACTGAACACCGGTTACGATTTCTTGTGCTAGTGGCAAATCCATGGATTCAAAAATTGGATCGTTTGCAATTGCTGCATTAAGACCCGCGATTCGATCACTATCTCCCACCAGCAATGCGCCACTGTTGATATCGAATTGCGACTCAACACCGAGTTGCTTCATTTTGTGCGATAACTCCGCGATCTTGGAGATTCGCTGGTTATAGGCCTGTTTTGCGTTTCCCATTAACTTTAACCCTTGATTGTATAGTTGACGTTAGGAATGAATTAGCCGCAAAATCGCGGCGGATATTCGCTTGAATCTCGATACTAAAGGAGCAAAAAGGGAAATAAAACGGCACATTTTGATCGCATAAGTATATGATACAAAAGGAATTTATAAGGTTTTATGTGCTTTTGTTATTAGGTAACTAATTATGAAAGTTAACGTGCTGTAGTTGGTTTTTAGTGAGTGTTTTTAGGGCGGTTTGGATGAGGAAAAATTTTTTTTAAAAAAAGTGGCGTTGAGCGAGGGTAAGGTAAGTTTAGATGCTGCCAGCGAGCAAGTTGGTAACGTGCGTTAGCAATGTGCCTGCGTCAAAATCCAGTGGTGGCAACTCGACATGAAGCGTAATAGCCAAGATGTCGCGAACGATGCATTGATACACAACGACAGCACCAAGGGACCACATCAAAGCACTTCGCCCACCTTGCACAAACTTGTTGTTGCTATTGATGGCCAGCTTTTCCATTAACGCTGCATGCTTCTTCTTTTCTTCGTCAGAAGTAAAGTTATCGTCTACCAGTTTGTTAATTTGTCCTATGGTTTCCGCTGCCTTGTTGGCTTTACTCATCTTTCCTACTCCAAATAGCCCCAAGACTAGTTCTATTAAATTAAACACTCTTTTGTTCCTCTATGATGTTGTCGATAACAGCACCAGCAATGGCGTTGGCAAGTTGATCGCGCAAAGCCAGGCCCGTAGTCAGTGATTGGTCATTACTGATAAAGAACGGCTCAATAATGACTGCAGGCATCTTGGTTCCTTTAAGTAGTGGCCAGCCTCGTTCGCCCTGGTCAATAGGCTTTAGCCCTCTGTCCCGCTCATTCATTAGATGGAATACATTTTTCTGAATGTGCTTAGCTAATTGCTGACTGCGCTTTGATGTATGCCAGTGCAAGGTTTCTTGCCCTTTCACATCAAAGTTGCTCGATGCATTGCAATGCAGAGAGATGCAATAGTCAGCGTCCGTTTTATTGATGTCACTGGCCAGCTGTCCGTAAGTATCTCGATACATGATGATTGGCCTTACTTCCCTGGCATGCAGACGCATAGCGATAGCGGTAGCCAGTGGGTTGTTATATTCATATTCTCCTATTTGCTTATTTTCGTTAAATGCGCCGCCGTCCTGTGCTGAATGGCCGACCACAATACATACTGTTTTCATATTTCACCTAATTTTTTGTGATTAATCCATTGTAAGTGTTAGGAATGGATAATATACTAGACCTCCGCTGTTGATTGACCCGATTGACCGGACTAACGTTAATATTATTTAGTACTCCATAGACGACTTTGCCGCTAGCTCATCCTACTAGCGGCTTTTTTTTGTCTTATTTTTATATGGTTATTGATTTGAAGTCTGGATGTCAATATAGTTCGTCTTGGAGATTGGCAGCAGGGCTGTTGATTTGTTATTTTCCAGGCTTTCAAAAAACGTTCGAAGTAATTTGGACATAAAATGCAAAAGGCCGCTACTGTGGATTGGTAGCGGCCTTTTTATTTTCGTTTATTGCTTGTTTAGTCTGTAATAATAGGAATGTTTAGTTCTTTGACTCGTTTAGAAATGTACTCATGCATACCCTGGCCGAATGAATCTTTATGGCTCCCTCTTACCTCGCCATTTCTATCTAAGAAGTAGAATTCCCCGTCTTGCAAAAGTATCTCATCAAACGGAACGAGAAAATCACGAATACCCAGTAAATACCCGTCGGAAGCATCGCTCCCAGTGATGATCTCAAAGTCACGTTTAATGAAGCTTCGGTATTTAAGAATACTGCTAACACATACTAATATCGCGGCAACCAATACGGCTAAAACCCAAGTGGGAACTAAGATGCTATCCATTTTCGAATCCAATTAACTATCTGAATCTCAATGATAGCGTGTTGTTTGCCTTGAGTGGAAAAACAAGCACAAATTGATTGAAAGATACAAGGTGTACGACTGTACACCTGTACACTTTAAACAAACATAGAGGCAGGAACGCCAAACCGTTCAGATAGAGCTCGAATATGGCTTAGAGTCAGAGAGCGTTTGCCGCTTAGTATTTGAGACATTAAAGACTTTTTACCAATCTCGGGGAAATCACTCAGTGTTAGGCCGTGTTGGTCAATGATCACTTTTAGAGTGGCAATACCTTGGTCTAGCTCATCAATACGTTTGTTGAATTTTTGAAATTGTTCGGCTTCCTCTTCATATCGCTCAATAACAGGAAACAGTAAGTCAATCAGTATTGCGTTTTCGTCTGGTGCCTCTATCAACTCATCCATTAGCTCTATAAGCTCGTTGTACTGAGAATCGCAGCTAATGCCTTGAACCCAAGGCATTACATTTCCGATCTCATGAGCGAGTGCTTTCATGGTTTCAGTGTTCATTTTTTCTTTCCTCTCCGATAATCTTCGGTAATGCGATCGTATTCAGAGTGCGTCACTATGTGCTTGATGAAGCACTTTTTACCTACAAACTCGATAAACGCTATTAGTCTTAGAGTGTTTCCACCAATATCAATAACGTACCACTTATCTTTGTATTTGAACATTAGGCTTGCGCAATCTCGCCCTTTTAAGGGCGAGTCAAGCAAGAGGTAACTAGTCTTTTCTCTGACTTAAAGCGCGTGATGTTTTTACGGCTCTTTCACTTGGTGGTGCGCTTTGGTTTTCGATGTACTGCTTAACCACATCCAAACTCGCACCACCGCATGACACAACACAATAGCTAGGCGACCAAAAGTGATTACCCCAAAGCATTGTCTTTATGCGCTCCCAATACTCACGCCTTAGCATGTATGACGATTTTCCTTTCAGTTTACTCACCAAATTCGATACAGCTACTTTCGGGTGAATAGATACCATCAAGTGGACATGATCATGTTCACCACCGAACTCTAATAGTTCACAATCCATTTGCTTACACGTTTCCTCCATTATCTCTTGCGTTCTATCCAGCATCTCTTTGGTGAAAACGCCTCTGCGATATTTAGTAACAAATACTAGATGAGCATTATTCTTAAAAAGGCAGCTTCTGCCTGTTCTCCATTCGTACATTTAAACCTAACGCTAGATTGACTATTGTCGATAAAGTGTAATAATATCAAATGCAAATAACAACAAAAGGTTCTACATGCTCACTGGCATCAAGCTACGCGCTAACCCTACACCAGACCAAAAACTGGTTTTAAGCCAGTGGATGGGCTGTGCGCGTAGTATATGGAATGCCAAAGTCGATGAGGAAAGGTATTACCGCACTTTTGCACGTAAGTATTACCCCATTGGCACGTATGCACCGATTGACCAGAAGGCATCGCAGTTCAAGTCAAAAGAGTTAACGCCTTGGCTTTCTAAATGCCCCAGCCAAATAATCCGAAACTCTGCCGTTAACTGGTATCAGACTTACCAAAAATTCATTAAAGGCGCGTGTGGGCGACCTAAGCGCAAACCTAAAACTGATCGAGGCAGTATCTACCTGACTCGTGAGGTGTTTCGCTTTGACCGTTGTGAAGATGGCAATTTACGCCTATTCATCGGCACGAAGACTAATAATATTGGTTACTTATCGTTTAAAGCGCATAGCAAATTCGAGATCCCGAACTCGCTGTATGTACGTAAAGAGCGTGGTCAATATTATGTGTCTTTCTGCTATGAGAACGGGAAAAATGAATCTCAGCTATCTAGCAATGATGAACATTTGGCGTTCCTGCAAGGTTCAAGCAAAGAGTATCTGGAAGAACACACTATTGGTGTAGATCGTGGTGTTGCTGTCCCTGCTCATGCTGGCTCAATGACGTTCGATTTCTGCGACAATCAGAAAAAGAACGTGACCAAAGCAGATCGCTACATTAAGCGACTGCAACGTAAGCTAGCGCGCCAACAAAAAGGCTCAAATCGCAGGAGCAAAACTAAGCATCGAATTGCTACGAATCATGCTAAAAAAGCGAATATCCGCAACGATTTTGCGCATAAGACCAGTCGTTCTCTTGTCGATAGCAAAGCAAAGGTCATTGTTTTCGAAGCACTGAAAACGTCACGCATGACGCGCAAACCAAAAGCGAAGCAAGACGAACAAGGCCGCTATCTGTCAAACAAAGCCAAACAGAAAGCCGGACTAAACAAGTCCATCCTGAACGTTGGCTGGCACATGATAGAAACCTATTCCAAATACAAGGCTTACCAAGCAGGTAAAGCCGTGTTTAAAATCCCAGCCCCTTACACTAGTCAGGAGTGTGCCACCTGTGGACACACTCATCCAGATAACCGTAAAAACCAAGCTGTTTTTAAATGTGTTAACTGTGGACATGCTGACAACGCAGACAGAAATGCGTCACTGGTCATTAAGAAACGGGCAATTAACCTAATATTAGACACTGGAACGGTGTTGTCTGACGATGGAGTTCTGAGAACTAAGTCAGATAGTGGACGTGGAGGCAATCGTAAGACTGGCCGAGCCAAAAGCTCGACTAGCAGTGTCCAGCGAAGCGTCAAAAAAGAAAAGTTAGCGGCTTAGGCTGCTTTCTTGGAAGCTCGGTACTTCAGTGCCGAGTAGTTCACCGATGGGGATAATTGACGCGCATGGCTGATCATTATCGACATCATTGAGCTTGCAACGCACGTCGACGCCCTGGGCTACTTGTTCCAGGTCCGTTGGATCGGCAGCTAATTTGATGTACCCATTCCAGGCATCGAGAGCGTTTTCTGCATCCTGAGTTTCTTTTACCAACTCGTTGATTGCATCGACTAAACCACCGACACCGGCACTGTCATAGTCCACATCAGTGATGACACAATCGCTGTATTGTTTATCTAATGCGTTTGCCTGGCTTTTAAGCTCTAGGCCTTTTGTGAGCGTTTCTGGCTGCTTTAAACCACCCGCCGCGTTAAATTCTCTGAACTTCTCTAAGTCTTCTGGTGTATTAAGCATGATTTACTCGATCGTGAATAATGAATTTCCTGATACGATGGCAGCGCCACACGCTGTCACATCGCCCACTTTGGCAATGGGTACCCCGTTCACGGTTAACAGTGAGTTGGCCACAATGACGCCGACATGAGGTGGCGTATCGGGCTTAATATGTATCATCGACATATCGCCATTCCCTGCCACCGGCACGCCATTGACCGTTAATCCAGGTTGCCCCGTAGACACAACACCAGAACAGAAACCATCATGGCCAGAATCGGCAGAGCCGACTACACATACAGCTGGCATACGTTCTCTCCTACCCTAATGTGAATGGTGCGGCTTTCGCTTTAACAGCAAATTGGCCACCAGCGTTAATATTGACGTCACCTTTGGATTTGATCTCGATACTGGCTGCATCGATAGACGCACTTCCACTTGCTGTTACACTGACTTCACCCTGTGATTCAACCTTGGCATTGCCTTTTACTTGAATGGTTAACTCTCCGCATTGAGTGGTTTGTTTTCCGGTAGCGCTTTGAAATTGGTCCCCTTCTGCATGCACAACCAATTGACCGTTTTCAGTGATTTCAATAGCGGTACCCGTCGCTACATGAGTGATGGACCACCCGCCCTTACTCGTTTTGTGCTCTCTGAGTCCAAACCTCTGATAGAGATCGTCTTTGAGGTTATAAGCTGGTGGGGTTGGTTCCCCTGCGCTGCGTTTAGGTGTGTAGGCTTTACCATTGATTTCATCGGGTAAGTTGGATTCGTGATTGGGTGCGTAGTAAAGACTTCCGGTGATTCTTGGGTACCGGCTATCGCCATTACGCGGGAAATCTACCCATACATAATCGCCAGGCTCGACAGGGATTGCATGGCCAGCGCTAGGCTTTGCCCCGAGTGGCAATAGAAACTCAGCATAGGGTAAATCATCGTCAGAGATTGCATCCCATAGGCCCAATAAGCGAATAGAAGCCATATACAAACCGTCTGGATGCTCCACGTTGACGACTTGAGCCTGGTAGCTGCCCTGCAATTTATTGGTTACATTGGTTCGGCGGTAGAGTTCGTTCATATGCAGCGCTCCCCTAGCTCTAATCGGCAGTGATATCGGATGCCTTCTTGATAGTGCACCACTTGAGTAATGATTTGCTTTTCGGGTAGTGATTCGTCTAAATCGTTACCTGAGAATTGCTTATGGAATAGTACAGAACAGCACGCTGCAGGCATGAACTTTGAGTTGCCGGTGAGCTCAATATCTAGGATTGGCACTATATAGGTTTGTTGGTTATTGAGGGCTTTGGTTTGATTCACACTGACGAGTGTTGTGGCGCCAGTTGTCGCGCTATTGCCCTGCTCCATTCCATTGACGGTATCCCATGAAATGTAGTTTTTGTTGAGTACGCGGTCATACAGCTCTTTTTCGCCCAGGATAGTGAAGTGAGAGAAGCTTGTTTCAGCATTAGGATCGCCACACTCAAGCTTAAACTTCTCGCTCATATCCATATTCTTTATCGCTTTGAAGTAGACGACGCCACGACACACAAAGCAATAAGCCCCAAAGTCCCTGGCCATGTTTCGAATTAGCCTAGCCTTGGTACCACCAGCATTGAGGTGATATGTCGCGCCCTTTTCAAATGAATCTGCATCAACAGTAAGCCCAGGAAGTAACTTTTGCAGAATAGCCTTTGGCTGCATTGCAGTGAAAAACGTTGGCACTAACGCTGGCTGCTTGAGTTCGTGAGTGGTTTTCCCAAACAAGTCGACAAGTAGAAGTCCGCTTTCGGTCCTGGCTTTTTGAACAACAAAGGTTTCTATCCAAACCTCATCACCACGTCCACCAGGATCAGCAAAGGTCACTTCAAGTTCTGTCAGTTCCTTAATGTTGTAATCATCACGATACGTCGATACGCGGTCCGATATTTCCAAGATGAGTTTTACCCCATCCATGGAAATACTTTCTATGTACGCGCAGGAACGAATATCATCAATTGACACGTCTAAATCCGCAATTGCGTTTTTTGAATCCGCAATTGCGTTTTTTGAATCCGCAATTGCGTTTTTTGAATCCGCAATTGCGTTTTGTTGAGGCTTAACTGTGACCTTCTGCAGTAGTACATATTGCTTAGACAATGAGGCCTCCTTCATCGAGCGCAAGCGTACCGATGCTTTGTGTTACCTCTTCTGCTTCAAACACTTCTACAGCGACTTCAAAGGATGCGCTCATACCAACAAGACGCGTTTCATCCAAGGAGAGATCAACAACGCTGCTTGTGACGTCTCTTGGTGATGTAATCGTGATAGCACTCTCTACCGGCGCACCAGCGATCATCGTTTTTGCTTTGAATACATGCTGGCGCCCATTTTTTGTATGTCGCAACCACATCATGATGCCAAGCATGATGCGAATAAGGGCCGGCTCGCTCCAGGCAATCACTGTTAACTCATAATTGAGCTTTAGGAATGATTTGTTGAGGTACGCATACGCTTCACCGCTCTCTGTGTTTAATGTCGCTGATTGGGTCATATCGGTATAATCAGAGCCATCAGAGAAGACAAGGGACTGATCTCGCGTGATATAGCTGGTGGGTAGAACGTGATTCCTTTCGTTCTTCACCTTGTCACCAAGCTTACCAACCAGCTTTTGAAGGAAATGGTTGGGATCGGTAAATCGGCCAGTGTAGAGCTTTGTTGATTTGTCTCTATCCACAAAGCGTGCGAATTCTTGATTCTCTTTTCGTTTCGTATCTGTGACCGTCAGCGTATCGATAACATGCTGAAAAAAGCCAGCAACGGCCCTGTCTATATCCGTCAGGTCCGTATGTTCTGTTTTCCCGCTAAAGACTTCATCACAGAGGATCGAAAAGTCGCTGAGAATATCACTCATAGTACTTTCTGCCTTTCAGAATGGTGATGCATTTACGAGAACGGTGCAGCTGTACGTCGAATTTATGGAAGTTGGAGCGAATAGCATGGACATAATCAGCGACTACCTCATTTCGCTGATATCCGTCTCTTGTTGGTTTGCCAACGCCGGTTCGGTCGCCTTCGTAGATTTGAATAACACAACAATCAAAATCAATTTGCGCCAGGTCTGCCAGGACTGCTTCTAGGTCTTCACACACATTAAGAACGTTGGCACACAGCGCAACGCAGTAACGTTGATTCTTAAGCTCGTTAATATCGTTAACTACGCCCTCTGCATGAGAGTTTGGGTCGTAGTTCGTTACGCTTTGGATCTGCATGAAACGGTTATTGAGGTAGTGCTCTGTGAGCTCTGGGTACTTACCACAGCCATAATTCAGAAAGTGGTTTGCATATCCCCAATTTGGCGCCAAAGCTGGCAATAAGCGTGCGCTTGCAGGGACTTGTTTTCGGCTTATTTTAAATGTCATGATCACTCCAGTTGGTTGAAGTGACGCTGTTTTTAGGCGGGGGAAGCCTTATTCTGTTGCTGGTGCTTGGTTAAAATCGCGCATTGGTATACATACGTAAATCACGCCCACTTGCGCGGCGCCATAGCCCATCGCTTTGTGCACATACCACCATACGGTTCGGGTACCGCTGGCCGTTTCTTCATCCCACTCTAAAACGGTACCGGTGGGAACGTGAGTGCTTCCAATTCTTAGCAATAATGGATCTGGACCTTCTCCCAAGTTATCGCCGTTATCATCCATCATGAAAAACGACTCTTGTTCACCTGGGCAATCTAAAACAGGCACCAGCTCTGGATTTGAATAGGTCAAAGTATCCTGGTTGGTATCGAGCTCTGTTACCGTTTCCTCTTCGTAATTGCTTTCGCTGTCATCGCTGGTGCTTTGGTCCACTGGACGATACAGAAAGGCCTCAAAGGAATCAGGCGATAAAGCAATGGACTTGATCCAATCTTCTCTAAGAATCGCATTAAAGGGGTCGTGGTTTTGATATCTCGGTTTTCTTACTGCAGTCATTGAACTAACCTTTTTAGCTTGCTCTCAGAAACATTCATCATTTTTGAGAAATCTCTAATAGCATCTTGTTTGTTCTTACCCGCTGCTTTGTAGCTATCAGAGAAGTTCTGGAAACCAACTTTAAGCATGTCGTTGAGCTCCTTGATTTTGTTGCCTTGTTTGCGGATTTTTCGAGCCTGGGACTTACTGTGCTCGGTTTGGTTCTTCTGCTTGGCCAGCTGCTTAGCCATCGCTTTTTGAGCGCGTTGGTACTTGGCATGCTCTTTTTGCGCGGCGGTTTGGTCCACCTTGGTTTTGCGGTTCTTGCTAGCTTCTTTCTTCTCTGCTTTGGTGAGCGTATGCAGGCGGTTATCGCTGCCATACCCAACACGTTTAGCCTGCAGTTCCATTTGTTTGCCTAAGATTCGATGCCAAGCTAAGGACTGCAGCATGGTTGTTGCTTTGAGTACGTGTTTACACGCCACACCGGATAACTCAGGGTTGCGTATTTTAGGAAAGGCGAATTCTTTGGGTGGCGTTAAGGCGTAGTTGCCCATAGTTGCTAAGTAGCGGTACCAATATTGATGACGACCGCAATCGCAATCGAATGAAATACGGCCTGCACAAGCAAGCTTTGTTGCTTTGAGATAGTCACCAGCTGGCGGGTTATTCAAAACCTCGTCCCATTGGTCGAATCGAACCTTTACTCGATGTTCTTCGTGCTTTGAAGCGTCAGAGGCTTTCACGCGTATATAAGCAATATTGCCCTTAATGCCGCTCAGTGTGGCCAGGTTAATGCCGGTCCCATCATCAACGCGGTTATTGGCCCTATCGATATCGATCTTTCGAGAGCTTTTCACCAGGAACGCATAAGTAATGCCATCAGTTTTACTGTCGTATTTCTTGATGTGCTGATTACGGCTCTTATCAAACTTCTCTAAGTCAGCTTTGGTAAACCCTACGCCTTTTGCCTTTTCCCCTAATGCTTTGAGTGCTTTAGAAGTCGGATTGTTTAGCGTATTGGGCTTTAACGTTCGCTTGGCACTACGACGGGCCTTGTTTTGAGCAACTTGGATTTTATTGAACAGCTGGTTGAAGTGCTTTTCACTCAATCCCGCACTGGCAAAAGTATCGTTTTGCTTCTTCTCTGGCTCAAACTTAGATACGGGCATTATGCGAGTCCCATATCAGTAAGGAATTGACGCATAGAGCGACGAATCCATGCTGCAGTAGGCATGTAGATAGTCTCACCGACGGGTAGCGGGTCCGCTGTATCGTCTAAGTCGCTGGCCAAACAAACAAGCCATGCCAGGTCTTTTGAGCCAAACACACGATAAGAAACTAAGTCGGGCCGGTACTCTTCACTCATTTGAATGATGTATGTCACCAGCTCGCTAGACGTACTGTTTATGTAGTCATTGACGATTTTGTAATAGTGCGCACGTAAGATAGGGTCGGATATGTTTTGGTCCGACAAGCGAGGGATACTACTCATAGTGCCCCCATATCATTTACTTTTTTGATGATGTTTCTAAAGCGCTGGTGCGGGTCTACTTTGGGTTTTGCTTGAATACGCTTAAATAGCTCCGTTATGGAAGCATGATCAAAGAGACTTTCTTGTGTGGCCGCATAAACAGCAAAGAGAAGCGCTACGGTATCGGGCTTAAGTTCAGCCCAGTTAATATGGTATGAAGCCTTGCCGTCTGGGCCTTTAACCTCTTCGATCAGGGAAGGCGATATTTCAAAACTGCTACTTAATCCCTTGGGATAGTGAATGGCTTGGTATGCAGATAGATTTTGGTAGGCCTCCATAGCAGAGACAACAACGGGCTTATTCTGTGCATCGATGTCGGACAGTTTGGCGCTGCGACCATATTGAGCAAAGCAAGGCACCACTTCATCAACAAGTAGAACAAAGCCTTTCTTGCGCAGCGATTCAAGTTTCTCAGGTAGAGCTTTCTTTAGAGCATGCAAGGAGCGCTCTAAACGCTTACATTCGATAATGTGCAGCTGGCCATCTTTGGCACCAGCAAGCATAAGTCTAGGCTCAGCCATGGATAGCGTGAGCACTGCAATTCGTCTTTGTGACATATCAATCTCACTAAAGACGCTTTTCTGTAGAGGGGGATAGGTAGGATAGCACTAAAAAAGGCCCAACCAACGGTTGAGCCCTAAAAGTACCATATTGTGTGTGTAACGTTAGGAATGGATTAAAGGTAAGTTTTCCTTGTGGTCCCAATCTAAGCCAGCTTGTTTACAACAGATCTTCAAAAGTGATAGTTCGTCGCCGTTCTGGTCTTTCCATTGCTTACGCCCTCCATACTTGCCTTTTGCATGAATCGGGATCATGTCAGGGTACCGTTCGCGCTGCGCTTTTTCTAACAAAGTGTCATGATGAAAAGCACACAAAGGCAATACAAACATGTGAGCATTGGCCGTGGTTCTCCCTTTTATATGGTGAAGTGAAATAATGGGACTATTGCGACCATGTTGAGAGCAAGCAATGCAGGATAACTGCCCTATTTTATTCATAACTTGCGTCTCTTTGGCCGTGGCCGCTCTGCCTTTCAGTCCTCTTGTAGACTTGGGTTTAGCTTTAGGTTTAGTGGTTTTCCTGGCTAAAGCTTTCTCTCGCATTTGCTTGCGGTACTCAGGGTCGTTGTACTTAGCTCTTTGCTTTTCAATCCTGGCTTTTAGCTTATCTCGCTGCTTTTGCTGTTCGGCTGGATCGTTCCTTTTGGCCAGTTGTCGCTCAATCGCACGCTGCCTGGCTGCATTTCGCTGTAATATAAGCTTTTCTGCTCTTTCTTCGCTTGTCATTTTCATTGAAAATTACTACCCTATCCTTGTTCTGCTATGAACATGACTAATCCTCGTTACCAGTTTGTTTGCCCAATATGGCAACGAAGTAGTCACAAATGGACCGCCCTAGTGGCGGTTTTTTTGTATTAGTACGACTGCCTGTGGTCGATACATTCAAACTCAATCCCGTCTTGAAAAATCTGATAGCCAACTGGCTCTAACAGCTGTCCTTTGTATCTCACTGTCGATTGATTAATTTGCGCGATGGCAAAGCGACGTGATATTTGCTGATCTGCTCTGCTGTCGGTGTAAAAACGCTTGCGAACCTTTACTGTCATGGCTTAAGCGCTCTTTTTTAGCAATGAAATTGACTCAGTGATGAACTCAAGCTCAGAGCTAAGGATCTTTAATTCACGACGCATGATAAGCGCTAATTTACTGTCGCTTTGCTCTGCGATTCTTGCCTCAAGCTCTGCAATATCATTCACTAAGCTTTGTTCTGCAGCGATAAAGTAATTGCTGTTACCAATGTGAAGCATGGCAATGGAATCGTGACGAGTTGGGAACGAAGACGGACACGCCGAGGCTCTTTTTTTGGTCGCAAGGTGGTTAAGGCCTGCAGGAAGAATGGTGTAAACCTTTCTATCTGGCTTGCCTTCTTGTGGGTATACGTCGTGCTTCACCAGCCCTTTTTTCTCTAGAGCTGGTAGTTCTCTGTAAATTTGCTGGTGGTTTGCTTTCCAATATTTGTTTATCCCTTTCATTAAATCGTAACCAGAAACAGGACGCTTTGAAATTTCAGATAGAAGAATTGTTGAAAGATTGCTTAGGTTGATCATAGTGGGACTCTCTTGTTTTTGTGCCTTGATGGTAAAGGATTAATCAAAAAGGCGTTAGGAATTGAAACGAAGCCTAACACGCTGTTATTATTATATGCAAGCAGTATTAATAGTTATCCGTTAGGAATTCAATCTGACGGTTGTTGTAATTTGTATCGATACATACATTCTTCCGAACAACGGCAGCGTAGCCTCTTAACCCTATAAAATTAGTTTCATTTCTCTGTAGTAATGAAACTAACTTCCCATCTTAGCCTTAAACGCTGGCTCATTGGGCCTAGATAAACCAACATAGCTCCACCTCTTTGTTTATGAGTCATTACAGCGCTTTTAAGGCATAGATAAATCAACTATGATAACTAAACAAAGTTTATAAAAAGGTTTGTTTACTACCATGCCAAAGAAAGTCTTAGGCCTAGAAGTCCCGCCACCAGCTAGTAAGGAAAATGAGTTTTCCACACTACCAAAAGATATGAGGGCACTGATTTTTCAACCTAATAGTGGTTTTGATTCTAAGGGTAATTACTTATCTTGGGATGAATTTAAAGCTAGGTCGTCTCAGTTCAAAGGACACAAAGAAGCCGCTTGGCATGCCCTTAACCTTTATCGTGGCCTGGTGAATATTGACCGTTTATACGCTAGCCTTGGTGGCAGTAAATATTTACCGTTCATGTACTCGCCTTCGGCGTCAATGGCAAAAATCCATAAAATTGACAGATTATCTACGTTAGACCACCTAGCACTGAATGAGAGAAATAGACAGGACTACCTATCCGCCACTTTAGCCATGGAGGAAGCGATCACTAGCTCACAGTTAGAAGGCGCATCAACAACTCGGCCCGTTGCTAAGGAAATGCTCTCAACAGGTCGGGAACCAAGAGATTTCTCTGAGAAGATGATAGTAAACAACTATCGCCTTATGCAGCTTGCTAAAGAGAAGTCCAGTGAACCAATGAGCGTTGACTTACTTATGGAGTTCAATGAAGTTGCCACCCAGGAAGTTTGCGAAAACGGCCATACTGCTGGAAAATTCCGGCAAGAACCCATAGAGGTCGGAGATCACTTAACTGGCGAGACGATCCATATTGCCCCTGATGTAGAGCAATTGGGTGTTCTTCTATTGGATTTGATTAATTTTAGCAACAAAGAGCACGAAGACGTTGAGTTCATTCACCCAATAGTGAAAGCCATCATCATTCATTTTACGGTTGGCTACATTCACCCGTTCTTGGACGGTAATGGTAGAACCGCAAGAGCCCTGTTCTATTGGTTCATGCTCAAAAGTGGTTACAAGAACTTTGAATATATTTCTATTTCGTCATTGTTCAAGAACGCTCCAAAACAGTATGCGAGAGCTTTTGTTAAGACGGAAATAGACAATTTCGATGTGACGCACTTTATCGACTTCAATCTCAATATCATCATACGCGCCCTTGGGGAGTTTACGACGTACATTGAAAGAAAGATTGAAGAGATACAAAAAACTAGGCTCGACCTGCATACGTCGCCCTACTTCAATCAGTTTAAGTTGCCACACATTACCATTCTCAAAAAGGCCTTGGAGCATGCAGGGCGCGAGTTTACGGTGAAGGAGTGCCAAACTGAGTTTAACGTGTCGGCCACTGCAGCAAGAGCCTACTTGGATAAACTGGCTAGTTTAGGGTTACTTATCAAATACCCAATCAAAGGCCGTTTGTTTGGCTACTTGGCACCAGCTGACTTGAGAGAGCGATTAAAAATAGAAAAACCTTGATATAGGCTTGAATGGCTGGTGAATAGTTTCTAACGTTATAAAAAACGCAATGAAATATATTTACTTAATCATTCAATCACTGAGAAAAGATCATGAAATTGTACAACTCATTAGAGCGCATCCATTCCTGCTGTACGCAGGTGGTATAGCGCTTGTTCTTAAGCAATTAACACTATTCATTTCAGCTCTATGCCAGCTCTTAGGCTAGGCATTATGCGAGTCGCATACCGCACTCTTGAGTTATGCGACTCGCATATATCGCTTTAAACTGTTCATATACAAGGAGGTAGCAAGTGTCCAATTCTGATAAGTCCATTTTGGTTACTAAGTTGAATGGCTTGGCCAGCGAGTACCCAAGCCAGGGCGACGTTGCAAAAGCGCTCACCAGCGAGACTGGCGCTACGTTCACCCAGTCCAATGTGAGTCGCATGCTAAGCGGTAAAGAGACCTCAACTAAAACCCTATCATTGGTTATCTATGTGCTCGAGCAGTTGGCCATCAAGAACGCCCACGAATACCAATACACTATCGTCTAATCAATTCACATAGATACAACAAAGGCCCAAAAACGGGCCTTTTGTTTTCTGTTGGGCTTCAAGCTCAATTAAGACAGGTTTAGCTTGGAAATTAGGAACGCTCTGTTCTTGTGGTCCTCATTATTGCCCCAACCTTTCTCGTAGTACTCATCCATCATTTCTTCATTGTCACGTATGCGCTCTACAATAGGCACCAGCTGGTCATCGACATTATTGAGATCGATGTAGTAAACATTCCTATCAGACATAGAGAAAGATTCACTGATACGGTTAAGCCAAAAGCGACGGCCATCATCCGTTTGCTCTTCATCGGTGATCATGATGTTGTGAGACTGCAGAAGAAAGTTAAATACTTGTCTAGCAAAGCGGCTGAGCACATCAGAGTGAACACCATCAAACTGACGCCACACTATCAATTGCGTGCAGTTCTCTATAGGTAGGTAAGCATTAGGGCAATCCCTAACGATTTTTTTAACCTTATAAACCGTCTCGGGTTGAGGTCCGCTGGTGCTAATCAAGCAGATAGATTGCACTACGCCATCGGCAGTAGTTTTAGGGCTGTTGGCCACTAGAATATAACCACTTGGAACGACATAATCAGGCAAGTGAAAGCCCGAGTGATGCGCTTCTAAAAACGCTCTCGTCTCTTCTCTGTTTGATGCCGGTCTGCTTAGGTTCATTTATATCACCCTCTCACGAACGTACTTTTATTCTACATCACTCTGTAGAGCCTGGTAGTGAGAAGGTATCACTATTGGGTTATGGTACCGGTCGTATTGCTTAATCGCCCACACAATAGCAAAGCAGCACCACTGATACTGATATGACAGCTCTTTGTCTTGCAGCCAATCAAAATAGCCGTCATCTAGCAACGGATTCCCACCAAGCGTAATAGAATGAAACTCTTCTACAGTCGATACGTAGCGATACTCGTCAAAATCATGAAAGCTAATCAGCTGATCAATCTCTTCCAAGAACTCATCCTGTAGCTCCTGGTTGCTCTTTCCTAGTGCTTTTTGCTCTTCACCGACATAATGTTCAATTTGCTCACATATCTCAGCTGCACGCGCTCTGATGCTGTTGACGACTAGCGAGCTGCAGAACTCGTATTGGCCACCCCATTTAGAAATAGCCTCTAATTTCTCACCCCAGTAGCCATGATTTACATACATCGTTTCACTACGGAAGAAATCAAACATGTCGTTAAGACGGCTAAACACATACGTTCCCATGTCGCCACTGATACATAAGTGATAGCCCCAGGTCGTGATATTGAAGTACTTGTTATTTGTCTTTGGGTGAGAGAACGTGAGGCTTCTGAATTCGTCAGTATCAGCCTTGATAGTCATTTCATGGTTACGAACATCATCTAAGAAACCACTCAGCGTTACATCGTTATTCATTGCCACTCTCCTTAGTTGTTAATGCTTTCGTTTTCTTTGCTTTATATAGCCATTTCTTAGCACTCAGGCCGGTACCCACCAGCGAACCTGATATATAGACACCCTGGCGACCAATGCTTAATGTGATGCCTCTTGGCCCCATTGAGATACTATTCAAACCAGTCTTACCGAAGTTCAGATATACGCCTTTGACGATTCTTACCCGCTTTCTAAAGCTGATCATGAGTAAACCCCTTTTCTCTTAACTTACTTTCCTTACAAGACAAGTAGATAAGTAGCTCTGCCAGGTCTGTTTTATCCACCGTTACGGCGTCACTGCTTGATTTATCGAATACGGCGCTCGCTAAGCGCTTCTTGATGTCTCTTATGTTTGGAAAATCCATTAATAAAGCCCTCTGACTTCGAATTGTTTTACGCCCATATCGTGTAGCAGCTCCCCTAGCCTATCGAGCCGCCAGGTGCGCGGTTTGTTTTCTCTTGCATGGCGAACGGAATAACCTATTGATGAATCGGTATCAATTGCTAGAATGGCGTAGTAGCCATTCGTTTGCTGTTGGGAAACAAGCCTTAGTTGCTTCCCGTTCTTCACCAGCCTTTTAAACTCAGCCAACAAGATATTTTCTAACGCCACAACAAATCCTCAATTTGTAACCAACAAAACGTCACTTTGTAAATTACCGCAATCATACTCTTTTTAATGCTTTTATAAAGTCTAACGTTAGGAATGAGGTGTATAAGGCAAATTTAGGGATAATAGCACTTACTTCACCTCAAACTCTCTGCTCCAAAGTGCTTGTTACCGCTTCGGGCCATTAACTTGTTCGAAAAACTTTCTCAGCTTAGAGAGAGTCTTTTGTCTTTGCTGTTCGTCATTGCACTCTAGTGCCTGGTACGCTTCGTAAAGAAGCTCATATTCTGTCTGATTGGTGCTGGTGGCTTCTTCTAGCGCTACGTTCGGTGCTGGTGCCTGATCATCATCATCAAGATAATCTGCGTACTTCTCTGTGAAGTTCGTTAATTCAGAGTGCCTTACTGGCTTATTCTTTCTGCGGCGTGATGGTATAGATTGCTTGTTAAACATCTCGCGAGCTTGTTTTATCGTGCCTTTCTTCAACTCTTCATCAATAAGATGGCCAAAGTACAGACTTAGCTCTGTTACACCAACGTCCATGCATTCAAATTGTTCGACAAAGTAATCCCAGACAAGCTGTTGCACTTCTTTAGCATCAACGCCCAGGCCTTTAGAAAAAAGGATCTCATTGGCCCACTGAGGAATAACTGACTTGTTGATTTTTTCCATTACCGTACTTCTCTAAACGTAACTAACGTGCGCAAATCGCGCATACAATACAACTAATTGGCTTATGCGAACCAATGGCGAATATCGAAAATACCCTCTCGATCACCCAATTCACTCATTTCTCTCTGCAGTGCCGAGAAATATGGCTCACTTTCTATTGAGAACGTACTCTGGCCACGGTCCTCATAACACAGTACTGGGCTCTCAAATGCATGAAACAGTCGACACTCTATAGGCCTGGCGCTGTAAATGCTGCATTGGTTGTCTTTGTTGAACGGACACATACCCTCACTGGTGCGCGAACTGTCAAAGCTTGCATCAATGCCGTATGTATCACTGATATATTTCGCTTCAACGCTGGTCATGCTGACTGGTTGAGTGCAGCACTGAGCGCAGCCTTTACGACAAATGCTCTTTGATGTGACGCCCAATCGCTTGATGTAGTTATCCATGTTGCTATACATAACTTGCATCACTTTCTCGCTTGGTTTGCGGCCCTTAAATGCATTGATGGCCAACTTACCATAGCGAAGCGTCTTTTCGTCGTTCGTATGCAGTGAAGACAGGCTATCTAAACGCCTTTTTATGCTGCTTGGCGCTAGCTCAATGATGGATATTTCGTGCTCTGGTGACACTGTTCGGTACTGACTATTGATGTTCATGCTCTGCCCTAGAAATCGATGTTCGTTGTGTATTCTTTGGTTTCATCCATAAAGGTATTTAAGTAATGCTGAGTAGCACTTAAGCTGCTCTGCCCCAGTGCTTCCATAATCGTTTTCATTGAAGCCTGCTGATCAAGTAGGAACATGGCAAAGGTCTTACGCATAGAGTGCGTAGACAGTGAATACGGCAGCTGTAGATCTCTTGCGATACGCTTATAAGCACGATTAACATATTGAATAGACAACGCTGTATCAGGCTTGGCCAAGTGGTGATCGGACTGAAACAAGAGCTTGTGCTTGCCATTGGCTACGTATATGCGCTTTATCAACTCTTCCAACTGGTCGTTAACATGGATCGTCACTTTGCTCTTTTCCCTGGCTTGCTTTTCTGACATGTGTCTAAGCCTGGCGTGATAAGGCTTGGACTGCACAACGACAAAGGACCGACGAACCACGCCGTTAATCATTAGGTCGCTAAACTTGAGCTTGCTTACGTCTACGAACCTAAGCCCTGTCCTAGTCTCAAACTCTATCATCATGGCTATGAGCGGATTGATTTCATCCATTCTCTTGATGATCTCTCTTAGCTCTTCAACGTCTCTAACGGGAAATGACGGCATTATAAAAACTCCATTTTATTAGCATCTACGGTTTCAACGGTTTCTGAATCTGTTCTCACTGCTATGTGCAACTTGCCACCCAGGACCATGCACCCAGCGAACAACCCAAAGACTTCATCAATACGCACTACATCATGATAAATCGGACAAAAACCGAATTTTTCCACCATCATAATTGTGGCTCGTTTTGTCCAGTTTTCCCGTTCGGCTTGGTGAAATGCGAAGCGGAGCGCGTTATAGACTTTTGCTGGTGCCATCGCACCGGTCAGCACTTTACTCACACTACCCTGGGAAATTGTGTAGCCGTTATACTCACTAGCCAGCTTGGCCGCGCTTTGCTGGCCACCAACAGAGCCAACGATCTCTCTGACCGACTCAATATAGAGCTTTTCTAGCTCTTCACTATCAAAATCCATTCAATATTATTCCTATGTAATATCTCCAATTGACACCCAAACCCACACGCCAAAAAAAATTAACGGACCATAAAACCAAACAATAACACCTAACATGCTGTTTTTAAATAACCACTAAAAAAGGCGTTAGGAATGGGAACAACTGCATACTAACAGTAACTCTCTGTATTATCTAGTGTAGTATGCCACTTTTTTATATTACATAATATTCCATAGGAATTGTTACGCCGCTCTCACTACGGAAATTAGCACCAGGAGCGAGCAAAATGCAGCCAATATGCCACAATATTCCATAGGAATAATGCTCATCACTGAGCGTTTTCAAGGTTTGCCGACATCGAGACCAAAACAACGTAAGTGATTGATTTATATAGATATAGAACCATAACAATGCAAGAAAGGCCTTCCGAGTACACCTATAGTTAGTTTCACTTCCTTAAAGAAATGAAACTAAACAACTGCAATTCAAAAACTTATGCCCTACCGGGGGGAATTGCCCACGTAACGTTACGCGTTACAATGTCACGTAAGACACAAAAAGAAAAACCACGACACTCATAGAGTGGTGGTCTAGTGTAAGAAAAAGTTTGCACCATCATTTCTATAAATGGCGAAATAAACCAACAGGCACGATGTATAAATTAGATGTTACTAGCAAGATGCTATCTTTATATTAAGATAGATCTTAATAATACTAATGATAAAAACATTACTAGCTGAAATGATTACGTTAATTATGTAGTTTGTGGATTAAAGAACAGGATAGTTAACTAGCCTTGCCATATTGATTAATGTGCATTGCTACTAATGCCATCTAGCCCTACTAACTATGTGCTAGATAATTAACTCTAATTCCTCTCACACAACCTATTAAAATTTCTCCCTGCCTTAGATTATAATCAGCTCCCCGAACCTGGATGAGATCCTTCTTATCTAAGTACACAATATCTGCAAGTGCATCTATTTTATACCTCTCTACTATCAAAAGAGTCCCATCCTTGTAGTCTCCGTTCACATGCACATCTACAACAATCCCCAGCAGGTTGTTTTCTGTACCAAAATACGGAACTATAGGGACCAAAGAAACCAGCTCTCCGATAGCGGAGTGCTTAAAAGGAGAGTATTCACAGCCCTTTAGAACAGGTACACAGATGGGATTCTGATTTCCATCTACAGACATTAGTTGGCTTTTCTTCTCTATAAATTCCACACTGTAGCTCTCTACAATGCTTCTACTTGTTCCTAAAAATGCCGCTATTTTTTCTATAGTCTGTATCTGAATGTTATCTACTTTTTCTCCTAAAATATTATATAGAGTTGTTCTGGTTATTCCTGTTTTTTTAGAAAATGAATTCTTAGTCTCCCCTCTGCTTTTAATGGCATATTCCAAGTTCTCTTTTATTAAATTAAATTTGTAGTTATTTCCATGCTTCATTTGTTATTATTCTTATGCCTATTTAACATTTAAGACTTCCCTTAATAAAAGTCATGTTATCTTTTATCTAACTGTTAGAAATTGTGTCATGCTACAATAAAAAAACCTAGCTCATTGATACACTCTGACGTGGTTATTATCATTAACTGAACAACTTTTGCCGTAGAGTGTAAAATTTCACACGCAAAAAGTAGGTGTGCATTTTTGCTGACAAAACTGTAACTTAGATGGTGTACTCTGGATCTCTATATTACCACTACTCCCTACCTGTTAGTCGATATATTGCATAGTTAAATCTACAATTGTATATCTGTACAATTAGATAGATTCTGACAAATAGAATAATTTTATATTTTCTTTATTTTTTGTTGGAATTTCTTACCGTTAATTGACATAATCAACGGCGCCCAATCCATATAAAATTTAACGGGCTAGGTAATGTATAATAATATAGGCTTCATATGACAGACGAGATAATAACAGCGATTGGCAATCGCCTTTTAGAGAAGCTAGCAGATGACTTCAATCTATATGACTTCTTCTCGATTGATGACAATGGCGCACAGCAAGCATTCTCCAATGCTGTTTACTTTGCTACTCGGCACTTAATGAGCAAGTCAACACTCGATGTTTTCCCATTCTCATACTCCGACATCTTCAACGCACTATCTTGGCACTTCCTAGAGTGAACGCTGTGAACCGCTAGCCCTTACTCTAGGCTATGGCGTCTGGGCTGGCATGACGCTCCTACACTATCCAATGACAAGCAATCCCTAAACCTGTACCAAAAGTGTCATAACATGCTCAATTCTCTTTTTTTGTTACAATAATTAAGCTTTTATATATCCAACTAATTTTCCTAGAAATTTAGCTATGACACGCGTGGCATGAATTGTCACAAGTTATCGTAAATCTCTGCCTTGCCATTCCTAACGTGAACTTTATTTGCTATGCTTGCAATACAGTGGCTTAACCTCGCGACGTGAATACACAAGCATTGCCCCAATATATAAGCCCCTGGTTACTACCCCACGATATCAATACCCTTGAGGTGTACATGACTGAGAAAAACGCGACAAACGCTAAGATTGACCAGCACACTGTCAATCTGCTGCTCGCAGCTAAAGACCAGGCAGACATGAAGATGAGAACTGCGTTAAGTAAGCATGCTTTCTATTCGGAAAGCGTGACGACTTCCGGTGATGCAGACTTATTTGACGAAAGAATTGTTTGTGTTTTAAGTAAATCAAAAATCACTCAACGCATCATAGAGAAAGTAAACACTCTCAAACAAGCAAATGAAGAGCTGCTAGAAGCGGCCCCGATGTATTTCTCTAGAAGCTCTAATGCTTTTAAAGAACCATTGCTGCTAAACAATGTTGTACAGCTTCACCTTACTATCAATACAGCTGTAAATAGCCGTAAGTGCACCAGCAAACAACTCATTAAGAGACTGGCTAGATTAGAAAGAGAAACTGAGGCTAAAATTCTTAGCGCTAAAAATGACTTACCTCTATTAGATGAGTTAGAGACTAAACTCGTTGCGGTAAGAGCTGAGAAAGAGCAATTAGAAAAACAGCCAAATAAA